>JASIGB010000164.1:0-4742 GCA_030045355.1 Bryobacteraceae bacterium | reverse complement strand
GATGGCGCTCCCGGCTGACGCTAGCCGTGCGGCCGGCGCTGCTCAAAGCCGCCGGGATCCGCGGTCCGGCATATTTCAAAGCCGGAATCAATCCGAAGATCAGGCCGGAGAGCAAGGACAGAACCATCGTGAATGCGACCACCCAGGCGTCGAGCGAGATTTCGCTCAGCCGGGGCAGGTTTGCCGGACCGATCGCGGCGAGGAGCTGCAGCCCGGCTTGCGCGATCCCTAATCCAAGCGCACCGCCGGCGAGGCCAAGGATCATGCTTTCCACCAGCAGCCCGCGGACGATTCTCGCCGCGCTTGCCCCCAGCGCCGCGCGCACGGCCAGTTCCTGCTGCCTGGCATTGGCGCGCACCAGCAGTAGATTGGTGACGTTGGCGCAGGCGATGAGCATCACCAGACCGATCGTTCCCATCACCACCCACAGCACGTCGCCGACGTTGCCGACCACGTCATCCTTGAGCGGTCGCAGAGCGGGCGTGATCTTCCAGGTTTCATAGACGTGCGGATTCGTGCCGGGGCCGTTGGACCAGGAGTCCATCCAAACCGGCAACAGGCGGGACAGATCCGCATCGGCCTCGCGGATGCTTACACCCGGCTTCAGCCGCGCCACTCCCTGAAACCCAAACCCGGCCAGTGTCAGGTGCGAGCGGGTGAGAGCCAAGGGCGCAATCACGTCGAAGTCCTGGTCGGCGATCTCGAAGCCGCGCGGCATCACGCCCACAATCTGGCGCGCGCGCGAATCGATCGTGATATCCCGGCCGATCACGCTGCGGTCGCCTCCATAGCGCCGCTGCCAGTAGCCGTAGCTGAGCATCACGATGTTAGACGGGCTCGCAAAGGCGAAACCAGGGGGCGCTGGTCCGCGCGGAATCTGATCCTGCGCGTTGAGCCAGCGGCCAAGTAGCGGAGGTACATCCAGCGCCTGAAGCACGCCGTCGCTGACGATTGTGACGCGCACTTGCTCGGGCTCCGCGAAGCCGGTGACGTTCGCGGTATCCCTGGTCCATACGCCCATGGATTGAAACGACCGGTTGTGCTCCGAGTACGTAACGTACATGGAAGGCGACAGCAGCAGGCCGTCGGCGAAACTCGCCAGCCCCGCCGCGCCCGGTGCGAACTGGCGCAACGCGACCAACTGACCCGCCTGGGGATAGCGCAGCGGCTGCAACAGGACGCTGTTGACCACGCTGAAGACCCCCGTGTTGGCGCCGATGCCGATCGCGATGGTCAAGATCGCGACGGCGGTGAAAGCCGCATGGTGGCGCAGCGCGCGCAAGGCATAGCGGAAATCGCGGAGCAGTGTGTCGAGGAACGTGAGGGTGTTCATGCGGTAAATTTCCTCCCGGATCTGCATCGTGTTACCGAGTTTGCGGTGCGCGGCGGCGCGGGCGGCTTGAGGCGGCATCCCGCGGGCGATGTTTTCGTCGGTTTCGATGTCCAGATAGGAGGAGAGCTCTTGGCCGCGCTCGCGGTCCCATTGCTCGCGCCGGAGAAATCGCCGCCATCCCATGGGTTTCAGTATACTCCACTAGACACTCGACCGGAGAAACATACCTGATATACGCGCGATCCCCTGTTTTGTTCCGAAAATATTTCAGGAGACCCTCGATTGGACCTTGCGCTCCGGTCCCTAGTCCCCGACCCCTAGTAGATATCCAGCGCCTCGCCGACCGTTACCTCGTCCAGCGGGTCGTGTCGGGCGAGTTCGCCAGCATCGGCGGCGAAGAAGTTGTCCAGCAACTGGCAGCTCATGCGGAGCAGGTCCGTGATATCAGGCCGGACCAGCGCTCCGCGGCCGATGGAAGCCAGCCTCTGGGAGATCGCCTCAGCCACCGCGACCTTGTGCGGTGAGGGCGGCCACTGGCTGATTACCTCCAGCCGGTAGCCTTGGAATCGCACATCCGCTTCGGCCGGACTTTCAGTGCGGTCGTTGGGCATTTGACTGACTTATCGGCGGGGTTTCTCAAACTTAGTACTCAAACGGAAGGTGCTCTCAAACTTATTCTGGCCCGGACCGATAAGCAGACTTTAGCGGTGCCAGGTGCACCGCGCAGAACCCAAGCGGGGCAGGTGCACCGCGTACAAACAAAAGCCGGGCGGGTGCACCGCGGCCGCCCGCTGGCAAGGAGCAGTATGCCCGATCTCGAAACCCAGCCTATTCCCAAAATCGGCTCCAAGCCCACGCCCTGGGCGCTGGATGACCTGCCGCCATTTCCCTGGGTGGCCAAACGACTCATGGCCACCGTATCCAGAGAGGATGTCGACATTCACGAAGTCGGTAAGCTGATCGCCGCCGAGCCAGTGTTTGCAACCCGCGTGTTGCAGCTCGCCAACTCACCGCTGTTCGCGTTGGAGCGGCAGGTCAGGACCATCTCGCACGCCATCATTCTGTTGGGATTGGACCGCGTCAAGGCCATTACCTTCACGCGCGCGCTCGAAGATTTCGTCACCCCGGCGCTCAGCGTCAAAGCGCTGCGGATGTGCTGGCAGAACTGCCTGGTGGTGGCGCTCCTATCGGAAAAAATCGCCCGCGCCTCGCGCATGGACGCCGATTTCGCTTACGTCGCGGGGCTGCTGCGCGACATCGGACGGTTGGCGCTGCTGGTGAAATATCCCGAGCCTTATTCCAATATCCTGGCTGTTTCCGGCGAACAGCAGTTCGATCTTCTGCTGCTGGAGCGCGAGTTGTTCGATATCGATCATTGCGAAGCGGGCGCCTGGCTGATGGAGCAGCTTCCCTTCCCCGCCGATCTAGCCGAAATCATCGAGCACCATCATGACCATGTGAATCACGATTCGTTCCGCATGCTGCACCTGGTGCAGTGCGCGGACCGGCTCGCGGATGCGCTCGGATTTTCCGTCCTGGCGGGAATCCCGGACCTCACGATCTCCGCGCCGCCGGTGGAGGAAGTGCTGCAGCACCTTCCCGAATCCGCGCGCGGGCGCCTGGGCGATGATTACGAGCAGTGGAAACACGAACTCATCGCCCGTCTGCATGATTGGCACTAGAACATCTTCCGTCCTTCGCCGCCGGGCAAACTTACCTGGAAGCTGTGCCACCATCGACCGGCAGGTCGATGCCCGTGATAAAGCTGCTTTCGTCGGAAGCGAGGAACACGGCCGCCGATGCCAGCTCGTCCGCGGTGCCCACTCGTCCCATGGGGATCATCTTCCGGAAGTACTCGCTTGTACCTTCCGGAGATCCTTTGGCGCCGGCATGGATCATGGGCGTCTCCGTCGGCCCGGGACTGATCACATTCGCTCGAATACCACGGCCGGCTAACTCCGCCGTCCAGCTCCTGACAAAGGAAACCAGAGCGGCCTTCGTCGCGGAATATGTACCGAAGCCCGGTATACCCATCTGCCACGCGGCCGACCCGGACAGGATGATGGATCCTTTGTCGGAGAGTAGCGGCAGCGCTTTTTGCACGGTGAAGTATGTGCCTCGGACGTTCAAATCGAAGTCCTTGTCGAACGCTTCGGGCGTCGATTCCGCTAGCGTAACAGGATCTACTACGCCCGCATTGGCGAAGACAACATCGACACGTCCCTTCACCTTTCGCACTGTTTCGTACAGACGGTCAAGATCCTCTAGTTTCGCGACATCTCCCTGAACGGCCGTGACATTCCTCCCAATCAGAGAGACCGCCTGATCCAACTCCGCTTGCCGTCGCCCAGTGATAAACACGTAGGCCCCTTCCTTTACGAAGCGCTTGGCCGTAGCCAGGCCGATCCCGCTATTGCCCCCGGTGATAACGGCTACCTTCCCGTCAAGTGCGCCCATCTTTTTACTCCTTTGTCCCTTTGTGCTTGCGCAACATCGGACACTAATTACGGATGTAATGAGGGCGGCGCCGGATGCATGATGTTGGAAGCGGCTAAGGCAATGCGTAAACCATCAACGTGTCCGTGGCCATGATGGCCACGTATTGCTTGCCCCCTTTTCCGTCGCTGGTGGCGCCCGCGTACGTCATCGGATTGGCGTTGGCCGTCTTGGCCAGCATGGCGGTCCACAGCTCCTTGCCGGTCATCGAATCGAACGCGCGGAAGCGATGATCGTTGGTCGCTCCGATGAACACTAACCCTCCGCCCGTCGCCAGTGGCCCTGCGCTTCCACTAGAGCCCGCGTTCCGCTTTCCCTCGGGCAAGCTTTCCACCAATCCGAGCGGCGTTGCCCAGGCGATGTCGCCGGTGTTGGCGTTCACCGCCACCAGCCGCGCCCAGGGCGGTTTCTGGCACGGCCAGTTTCCGATGGTTTTGCCGTTCGCGTCCAACGCCCGCGCGCTGAAACCGTGATAAGGCCCCGGGCCGTCGACGCTGGCGCGGTCATACGGCTGCGTGGAGCCTTCCGTGCCCCGCCCGTAATTTCCACCCGGCTTTTTCTTTTCGATCCAGCCGGTGAGCGCGCCGTCGTGTGTGTTCACGAAAACATAGCCGGTCCGCGGATCGGCCGCCGTGCCGCCCCAATTCACTCCGCCGGTGCCGCCGGGAAACTGGATGTAGCTTTTGGGAGGCGCTCCTTCTTCATGGAATCCCCAGGGCGTGAATGGCCCGGAGTTCGCAAAGCCTCCATTCTTGTCCCACAGCTCGCGGCAGGCCTTGGCGTGTTCGGGCGTGGTGTCTTCGGCGGTGACCATGTCTTCGGGCGTAAACTTCACGCGTGCGAGCGGCGGGGGTTTCAAGGGGAACGGCTGCGTCGGCGAATACCACTCGCCCGGAACGTCGCCCTTGGGAAC
>JASIGB010000163.1:0-2780 GCA_030045355.1 Bryobacteraceae bacterium | reverse complement strand
AGTCCGCCCGCTCGATGTGTTCACCTATCTAGGTGTCGCGGTGATGTTGTGCGCCATCGGACTCGCCGCGGTTCTGGTTCCGGCGCGCCGCGCGGTGGCGATTGATCCGATGCAGGCGTTGCGCGAGGATTAGCCGGCGCCGTTCACACGCCGGCCTGTTTGGTAAGACCCGACGCGATCGCCTCCCCTACTACCTGGATCGCCTTCCGGCCATCGGGAATAATGCCGTGCATCGAAACGAAGCCGTGAATCATGCCGTCGTAGCGGTGGAGGGCGACGGGCACTCCGGCTTGTTCCAGACGCCAGGCATATGCTTCGCCCTCGTCGCGCAGAGGATCGAACTCGGCGGTGATGACCAACGCGGGCGGAAGGCCGCCGAGGTTCGAGGCGAGCAGCGGCGAGACTTCGGGATGAGTCACAAGATCCGGGTTCGCGAGATAATATCGGGTGAGATATTGCATTCCGCTGCGGCCAAGAAAATAGCCTTCGCCGAACTGGCGGTGCGATTCGGTTTCGAACGAACTCTGGTCGGTCACCGGGTAAATCAATATCTGCGCGGCCAGAGAGGGACCACCGGCATCGCGGCAGCGCATCGCGACCACAGTGGCGAGATTGCCGCCTGCGCTGTCGCCGCCCACCGAAATGTTGCGCGCATCGATGCCCAGGCGCTCGGCATTGGCCGCGACCCAGCGGGTGGCCGCGTAGGCATCGTCGACGCCCGCCGGAAACTGGTGTTCGGGCGCGAGGCGGTAATCCACCGCGATGATCACCGCGCCGGAATCCTTGGCCAAAGCACGGCAGACGCTGTCGTGCGATTCCAAATCCCCGAAGAGAAACCCGCCGCCGTGAAAATACACCAGCGCGGGAGGAAGGCCCCCGGCGCCGTCAGAGTACACGCGGATGGGCAAATCGCTGCCCGGTCCGGGAATGGTGAGGTCTTCCACACGCGCCAATGGTTCCGGCGCGCCGCGCAGCGCGGCCAGCCCTTCCCTGGGGTTTTGGCGAAATTGTGCAGGCTCGAAACTTTCCATCGGTGGACCGCCTTGCTGATCCATCATCTCGAGTATCGCGCGCACAGCCGGGTGCAGCCGTTCACTTCGCGTAATCGCCGCCATAGCGAACCTCCGGACCAATCATACATCGGAGTCGGGTAGACTAGGCGAACGAGGAGAGACCCGGATGCGGCTCGGCGGAACGTTGGCTGTAGTGATGACTTCCTTCAGCGGGATGGCGCTGGGCGCCACGTGCGACAGCGTCGCGCAGCTGCAGCTTCCCGATACGAAGATCACGGCCGCGAAAATGGTCGCGGCGGGAGAATTTACACCGCCGGAGGGCGCAGCCAATCCGGCCGATGCAGCCGAATACCTGAAACTGCCGGCGTTCTGCCGTGTCGCCGGTGCGATTCATCCGTCGAGCGATTCGGATATCGAGTTCGAAGTCTGGATGCCGATGTCGGGATGGAACGGCAGATATCTTGGCGTAGGCAACGGTGGATTTGCCGGTTCCATCAACTACAATGCGCGCGGCGCGGGCAACGCACCGGGTATGGCGCAGGCGCTCGAAACCGGATACGCGACTTCTTCGACGGACACGGGGCATGAAGCCGCAACCACAAATGCCGATTGGGCCGTGGGGCATCCCGAGAAGGTGATCGATTACGGCTACCGCGCGATTCACGCGACGGCGGTGGACGCGAAGGCGATTATCGGGGCGTTTTACGGAAACGATCCGAAATCCTATTTCAGCAGTTGTTCCAACGGCGGACGCCAGGCGCTGATGGAGGCGCAACGCTATCCGGCCGATTACACCGGCATCGTCGCGGGCGATCCCGCCTGGTTTGCGACGCGTCTGAGCGCCGCCCAGATCTGGAATGTCCAGGCGCTGATGTCGGATGAGGCGAGCTATATCCCGGCGAGCAAGATTCCAGCTATCTCCGGCGCGGTTCTCGATAAGTGCGATGCGCTCGACGGAGTGAAAGACGGCGTGATCGACGATCCGCGGCAGTGCCACTTCGATCCGGCGGTCCTTCTGTGCAAAGGCGCGGACGCGAACACGTGCCTGACCGCGCCGCAGGTGGAGACGCTGAAGAAGATCTATGCCGGGCCAACGAACTCATCGGGTCAGCAGGTTTTTCCGGGAATTTTTCCGGGCAGCGAAGGCGGGCCGGGTGGATGGGGGCTGTGGATCGTCGGCGCGCAGCCCGGAAAAAGCTTGAATTATTCGTTCGGCGTCGGAGCGCTGGCCAAGATGGTCTACCAGGATCCGAAGTGGGACTTCCGGCGCTTCAATTTCGATCGCGAGGTCGCGCTTTTGGACGATAAGCTGGGGCCGGTGCGCAATGCGACGAACGCCGATCTGAAGAGGTTCAAGGATCGCGGAGGAAAGCTGATCCTGTATCACGGCTGGGCCGATCCGGACATTTCGCCGCTGAGCACGGTGAACTACTACGACAATGTCATCGCCAAAATGGGCCGAAAGAGCGCCGAGGATTTTGTGCGCGTCTACCTGGCGCCGGGTATGCAGCATTGTGGAGGCGGCGCGGGCGCTACGGTGTTGGGTGCGGTTCCCGGTTCGGGCGCCGAACCGCGGCTGGGCGTTCAGGCTGCGATCGAGCGCTGGGTGGAGAAAGGCGACGCGCCGGCGGAGATCGTCGCGACGAAGTACAAGAATCCCCTGAACCCACAAGCGGGCGTGGCTGGAACGCGGCCGATTTGCGCCTATCCCAAGATCGCGCGCTATAAAGGCAGCGGCAGCACGGACGACGCAGCCAATTTTACTTG
>JASIGB010000162.1:0-8487 GCA_030045355.1 Bryobacteraceae bacterium | reverse complement strand
CGCCTGGGTGCTGGGCGAAGAAAATCCGGCCTGGCTGTTGGTGGCGGCCGCGTGCGCCGCCTGCGCCCAGCTTACCCGCGCGCTGGCCGGATTCAGCATTCCTTTGTTCTTCGCGGCCGACATCGTCTTCAACCGTCGTAGAATTCCGGTGCGCTATTTGATCGCCGTCGCGCTGATCGCGTTTGTTCCACCCGCCGCCTGGTACGCGCAGTGGATTTATCGCTATGGCGCGCGATTCTTCATCAGCGAATCGCTGTATATGAACCAGGAAGTCTCCGGCGCGCTCACCCCCGCCTGGCGCCGCTACACGGGCGCGTTCGAGTATCTTTGGATGATCTCGAAATCCTACTGGCCCTGGCTGCCGGCCATGATCGCGGGCCTCGTGTTCGTCATCCGCGCGAAGGATCGCCGCCTGCGGGTCCTGATTCCGTGGATCGCCGTCGTTTATGTGCTGTGCGCCATCACCAAGAGCCGGGTGCTGCGCTATATGCTGCCCGCATACCCGGCTTTCGCGATCCTGTCCGCCTTAGGCCTGCTGTGGCTGACCCCGCAGCGTTATCTACGCAATGCCCTGCGAGTGCTCACACCGCCGCTCGCCGTCTTTGTTTTGGCGATCGCCATTCATCCGCGCATCAATTGGCATGCCGTGGATACGCGGCCAATCGCGCTGGCGTCCACCGCCGCCACCGCTCCCGGCGAACTCATCACCTTCTACGACGACGGCGCGCCCCGCTTCGATGAAATGAACGAAATGCTCTGGTACGGCGGCCGTTACTTCGTCCCGGCATGGGAGCCCGCCGAATTAGCCCGCGCGCTCGAAAAACCGCGAACGCGCGTGTTTATCGTGGATGCCAAGACCTTTGAGGGGCAAGTGGAACCACGCATCCCCAACCGGATCATTGCACGCGCCGGGCATCTGGTCTGCTTTCGTCTGACCCCCGGGAGCTAGGGTCAGGCCGAAGGCGGCGCAAAATGGCGGCGGCCAATTCGTCGCAGGAGAGCCCGCGCAAGTCATCCAGCAGCCGGCGCTCTGGCAGTCCGGCATCGGTTGAGGCGCGGTCTTCTTCATTCTGCATAGCCAACATCTCTGCATTCCGCAAGCCTTCAGATTCCCTTCGAATTAAACGAGGTTGCTCGTGCCATCGCGTGAAGTCCCGCAGGAGTGCGGCCGTCCGCCTGCGGCCTCTGGCGCTTCCCCTTGGGTTTTAGATCTTGCGATTGCATATTCTTAGCGCTGGACGCGAAGTTGCTTTTCACCCGGCATGCAATCTTCCTCGCAAATGGCATCGACTCCTTCTCATCCCGCCGAGCTGTGGCTGGCGCGATTCGCTTCGAACGACCTCGGTCCGCGGCGCAAGAAACAAGTCGCTCTGCATTTGGAAACCTGTCCCGACTGCCAGAAAATCGTGGGCCGACACCGCGAACTCGCCCGCCGCTATCGCGATTTTGAACGCCACGCGATCAGCGCCTTTGAGCGGCCTTAGGACCGCCGGCGTACTGGGTGCGCCATACTCGAAGTGGATCACCTGGAATGAGCGCCTATCGCAAAGCCGAGTACCGCGTCGGGGCGGGCATCGCCCGCATTACGCTGAATCGCCCGGAGCGCCGCAACGCGCTCGACCAGGAACTGCTGAGCGAACTGCGCGACGCCCTCCGGGTTTCGGCAGCCGATGACAGCGTGCGCGTAGTGCTGCTCGCGGGCGCGGGCAAGGATTTCTGCTCCGGAATGGACCTGGGCACCTTCGCCGACGACGCCTCCGGCGATGTGGCCAGGTTTCAGGCCGAAGCGCGCAACGTGGCTGGGCTCCTGCTCGATATGCGCCGCCATCCGCGCCCGGTAGTCGCCGCCGTCCAGGGGCGGGCGCTCGGCGGGGGCTGCGGCATCGCCACCTCGGCCGACATCGTTCTCGCGGCCGAATGGGCCCACTTCGGTTATCCCGAGATCGCCATCGGATTCGTCCCGGCCGTCGTCATGGCCATCCTCCGGCGCGCGGTCTCCGAAAAGCGCGCCTTTGAGCTGATCACCTCCGGCGAATCGATTCCGGCGCGCACCGCGTTCGAATATGGACTCGTCAATCGCGTTTTCGACACCGCCACGTTCGAAAGCCAGGTGGAAGAGTACGTGTTGAATCTGGCGTCCAAGTCCGCTTCGGCGCTGGCGATGTGCAAGGAGTTGTTCTATCGCACGGACGCGATGCAACTAGAAGCCGCTCTAGAAGCCGGCGCCGATGTGAATGCGCTGGCGCGCACCACCGAAGACTTCAAGCGCGGCATCGAAAAATTCCTGAAAAAACCCTAACCTGATCGACTTCGCTAATGGCCCTGGACTTGCAATCGATAAGTTTAGAAGGTGGGACTGTTTCGATGTTGGCCGCAGCTATCGCCGGTATTTTGATCGTGTTTGCGCTGTTTCTCTGCATGCTCGGGTCATCACCCAAGGACGACTCGGAGTGGAATCCTGACACGGAAGTGTGAAATTTGGTAACGCCGCTCCGTCCTTGTGGATCGGCGTCACCGATCAGCGCAGAGGCACCAGCGTGAACGTCAGCAGAAGAATCGCAAACGCGGTGAGCCCTAAGGTGACCCGGTTCTTGTCCAGCGGCGTGATGTCATAGATCGGCGGGTGGCGCAGCGCGAAGAAGAACAGCAGCCCGGCCCACACCCACCAGGTCGCCCAATAAAACCCCATGGGGATCAGCGCCAGCACAAAGATGCGCGAGAGCGCCTTGTGCCGCCGGCCGAAGAACGCGTACAGGATATGGCCACCGTCCAGTTGCCCGATCGGCAACAGGTTCAGCGCCGTGGCCAGCATTCCCACCCACGCCGCGCGAGCCACAGGATGCAGCAGAATAGCGCTGGAAGGCGTATGCGGGAAACGAATCAGCTCGAAGGCCCGCTCTAGGAGCGGCACGCCGAATGCGAAATCTCCCTCCGGAAGTCCGTGGACTTGCTTCGACAAGGCAACGCCGACCGCCAGCAGGGGTAACAAAACCAGGAATCCGGCAATGGGGCCGGCTACACCCACGTCGAAAAGAGCTCTCTTGGTGTAAATCGGCGAGCGAATCCGAATGAATGCCCCCATCGTCCCAATCGGCGAGGGGAAGGGCAGAAAGTAGGGGAGGCTGGCGTCGATGCCGTAGTATTGGCAGGCAAAGTAATGACCGAGCTCGTGCGCGAGCAAAATGGTCATTAGTGTCAAGGAATACGCCAGTCCATGGACCAACAACCCTGGAGTGCGGTGTAGCGTCTGGAACACGTAGTAGAAATCGGTAAGCTTCAGTGCGCTTCCGGAACGGAACTCCTCGGCGAAGACGACGCCCACCAGCGTGGTGGAACAAAACGTCAACCCGAGCAGCAGCCAGTGCAGCGCCCAGCGCGCGGTGGAAATCGTATCTTGCGGAAAACTGAACGAAGCGCGGAGGGCGTCGATGGGTGTGCGCACGGCGTCGGGTGCGCGCGGGGCGTCGCTTTGTGCCCGCAGGGCATCGTCCGGAGGGCGGGGAACCACAAAACCTACGCTACTGCAGCGACTGCAGCTCCTTGCCGGGCTTGAATCGCACCGCCTTGCCGGGAGGGATGGCTACCTCGGCACCGGTGCGCGGATTGCGGCCGATGCCGGTCTTGCGCGGGCGCACGTTGAAGATCCCGAAACCGCGCAGTTCGATGCGCTCGCCGTGTGAGAGGGCGCGCTTCATGCTCTCGAAAACGGTTTCGACGGCCATTTCAGCCTTGGTCTTGGTGATGCCGGTTTTGTTGACGACTTCGTTAATGATGTCGAGCTTGATCACGATTCCCCCTCACGACAGTCTTGTGTGGTGCGCGCGTAGCCTGATATTGCCCGCAAACCTCATGATAGGATTGGGGTTAGTTGCTTGTCAAGCACGCCGCCCCTCTAATCGCCGCCGGGATTTCCAACATGGCAGCCCCCTAATTCGTTCGAGCGGCCGTTTGCGCGCTTCCAGCCGCCTCAAGTTGGCTCGGAAAATTGCTTGCTGAATAGCCAGGCGGAGTGAGGAATGCTATCGGGAGACGATGAATGGGGAGATTTGTCGTTGAAGTACTTGCCATAATAACCCTGACGGTCCTTACCGCAACCCGAGCATTTTCCCTGATACGGATAAACCAGGCGAGGGTTCTGCCGCTCGATGTTTGAGCGGTCTATGACAGGCGGCCCTAGTGTGATTACCTCTACCTCGGTGCTCGCGCAGCCTTGTGTTGGGCAGGCGAAGAACGGTTTATCTGAATGCAAGATGCATGCTACGTTCCGGCGTCCCTCCAGAACCTGAGAGGGGGCTTCACGGCGTCCCAATCTAGTACGCTCAGGATCGGATGAGACCCGCGCGGCGATGGCTTGGGCGCGGCCGTTGAGCCGGGCGGCGATCCTTCGCCTAAGGGCTGCAGACTGCCTAATTCTCCGAAGGCCGCTCGATATGGTCGAACACTACGATCTCGATCGGCGCTTTATCTTCCTTGAACTTTAATCCAAGCTGGTCGTGAACCGCTTGCATGAACGACGGACCGGCCTCGCGAAACTGCTCGGCATCGGCGTCCACCGACGGCCCCTCGGGTTGCGGTGTCCACTCCAGCGCAAAATCGAACTTACCGCTCAAGCCAGTTCGATCCACCACCGGCCGCCCCATGCGGCCGAAACCCTGCAAGGACTCCGCGATCCTCCCCATGTCGACGTTGCGCGCACCCTCGCGCCAGGCGGCGATTCCCGTGGTGGCCATATACTGATCTCCGCCGCAGGGGATGGGATAACCGTGCGGAGTGGTGGGTTGCAATTGGCCATAGGTCGCGGGCTTTCCGTAGGAGCTCGCGCAGGGCGGATCGTCCACGTGCAGTTCCAATTGCTTGCCCGCTTTCCCCGGCTTGTCCAACACCAATGCAAATACGGGAACCTCGCGCGTCTCGTGATGCAGTTTTAGCTTGCACCGCTCGGCCAGCAGCGCCTGCATCATCACCCGCATGTCATCCTTGTTGGGGTTGCCTTCCACGCGCGCCTCGATGTCGAAACGCTCGGTTCGCACCCAGTCGGGCAAACTGGGCAGCACGTATTGGAGACGATAAAACATGTCTTTGTAGGCGAACCGAATGTAGGTGAGCATGGTTTGGTTCACGGCCAAAAAGTGCCCGCCGTTGGGCACGTACACGTCGCCTGGCCCCAAAGGAAAGATGGAGATGGGCGCTGGGCCGTTCGGCGGGAGTCCCGCCTTGTTCGGCTTGATGGAAGCGATGTCGAATTCGAGTTTGGCGGCCGTTTGCGCCGCAAGCGGGATGGCGAGCGCGAGCACTGCAAACAGTGACCTCATTCGTGCTTCTCCGCGATCACGTCGGTTCCGAAGGCCGAGTCGAGCGATGGCAATCCTTCGACGGGGATGATGCTACGGGTTCCGGCGGCGTGGTCCAGCGCGAGAACTCGGCTGGCGAGACTTCCGTCGGTGAGGTACAAGTGCGAGATCACGGCGTGATCCAGGCTTGCGCCCTTCTCGGCGAGCGTCTTTTGTAGGCGATCGAGGGCCAGAGTGAAATCGCTGTCTTGGCTGCCAAACGCAAGCTGCGCTCCGGTGAAGACCACTTCCGCGGCGCCGGGCTTACTCGCGCGGGCAACGGCCTCGCAGGCAGCCGGCGGGGTGACGGGCGCGCGCTGCATCTGGACCAAATCGAGCGCGGCGCCGGGGAAGGCCGAGGTCATTTGGGAATGCCCATCGCGCTCATCGAGCGAGCTAACAAAACACGTAACTGCGAGGACGTCCTTAGAGCCGATTTCCAGCTGGTGAAGATGATCGTTTAGCTTGCTGAGCGACTCAACCACGCTCGCTGCGGGCTCGGCGGCGAGGAACGCTACGCCATTCGGGTTTATAGTCTTGCGATCCGTCTCGGTGGCTTCGATCACGACCTGCGCGCCTTGGAGCGGCAGCGCGCCCACCTGCACCACGGTGAGCGCGGGGAGCGGCAGATGTTTGTCTTGGAACATCTCGCCCGTGAGGTCGCCGACGCGCCGCAAGTCGCCCGATCCGGCGACGAAGGCGCGCAATTTCACGATGGTCCCGTGGCTTTCGTGCAACAGGTTTTTCAGCGCCTCGCGCGTCTGCTGCGAAAGCAGGCCCTTGGCCGAAAGCGGCGCTACGTGAAATGCCAAGCGGCCGGTTTCGGCGACCACGGCGTTGGGCAGTTCAGGCGGCAGCGCCAAAACCTGCGTCTGCTCGGCCTTCTTTTTCTTGGCGTCTGTCTCGGGCGCCACCACGGGGATGTAGCCTGCGTCAGGGTCGACCTTCTTGTTGCTTTGCGCAAAACCGCCCGTGGCGAGAAAACTGGCCAGGATGATCAGCCACAAATTGCGCACTTAGACCAACGATTCTAACAGAGCGCGCTGCGCAGGGAGGATGTACAGTGAAGGTTGGCGACCATCGCACCCCCAGCGCGCCCGCGGATCGCGCCGTTCCGGCGCTTCGCCTGGGCCGTACTCGGCTGGAACGTGCTGGTGATCCTGTGGGGCGCGTACGTGCGCGCCAGCGGATCGGGCGCTGGATGCGGCAGCCATTGGCCGCTCTGCAACGGCGAAGTGGTTCCGGTGGCGCCCGCCATCCAGACCATCATCGAATTCACGCATCGCATGATGAGCGGCGTAGCGCTGGCCACCGTGGTGGTGCTAGCGTGGTGGGGCCGAGCCCGGTTCCCGCGCGGCCATCACGCGCGCAGGATGGCCTTTGCTTCACTGGCGTTTCTGATCGTCGAAGCGCTGCTGGGGGCGGGCCTGGTGCTGTTTAATTACGTCGACAAGAATCAATCCGCCGGCCGCGCGTTCTATCTTTCGCTGCATCTGGTGAACACGCTGTTGCTGCTGGGCGCACTGGTGTTGACCGCCTGGTATTCTCGCGATGTCGTACGTCCTGCTGGACGCTCCTCTTCCTGGATCATGGCGGCGCTGCCCATCGCCGCACTGGTCAGCGTCACCGGCGCAATCGCCGCCTTGGGCGATACGTTGTTCCCCGCGGCGTCGCTCGCCCAGGGATTGCGCCAGGATTTTTCGAGCGCGGCGAGTTTGCTGTTGCGCCTACGCGTCCTGCACCCGGCACTCGCGGTTCTGGCGGGATGCTATTTCGTCACCATCTCGATTCTCGTCATCCGCTCCCGACAAAACGCGACGGCGCGAAAAATCGCCGTCGCCGTGACGGTTCTGGCCCTCGTCCAGCTCTGTGCGGGCGCGGTCAATATTCTGCTGCTGGCGCCAGTCTGGATGCAGATCACGCACCTTCTGCTGGCCGACCTGGTCTGGATATCGCTGGTCTTGCTGGCAGTGGAAGCAAAACTGCAGTAAGCCACCCGGCGAGGAGCCGGATGACTGTCATCAGCGCAAGCGCGTCCCTAAGTGGGCTATTTGACAGGGTTTATTCCGCGCGCCACGAAAAACAGTTGGACCGGCTGGTGATGAACCTCAGCGTCGCGGGGTTTATCGCGCATCTGATCCTGGTCTTTCTCGCGCGCAACCTTTCCTCTCCGCCCGCGTTTGTTGCTGGGGCGGGGAGAACCTACCTCGCGGCCATTTACACGCCTTTCAGCTTCATTTTGTTCTACGAAGTCCTGATGCTGATCGCCGCACTGCCCGAATCCACCACGCAATCCATCGCCAAGCAGTACGAGATCGTCTCGCTCATTTTCATTCGCAGCTTCTTCAAAGACATCGCCGAGTTGCACGGCGTGAACGAGCTGGTGACGCTCTCGCCCGATACTTGGCCGGTATTGCTGAACGTCAGCGCCGGCCTTTTGATGTTCCTGCTGGTCACGCTGTTCCTGCATGCCGCGCGCCGCCGCACGGACGAACGCCGATCGCCGTCCGAGTTGGCCGAGCTCGACAAGTTCGTCGAGCGCAAGAAAGTCATTGCCCTGGTCCTCACAGTGGTGCTATTGGCCGTGGCCGTCCAGCGCGTCATCGAGTTCCTGTTAGGCATGCAACCGGACAACGTGAATTCGTTTTTCTACACCGACGTCTTCACGGTGATGATTTTTACCGATGTCCTGATCGTGATTCTCTCGCTTGCCGTTTCGGACCGCTACGAACTCGTCTTTCGAAACGCCGCATTCGTGATTTCGACTATCTTGATTCGTTTGTCCTTGACCGCGAGTTATCCTTTCGGGGCCGCGCTCGCGATCCTGGGCATGCTTTTTGGCATCGGGACCCTCCTCATTTACAACTATCACCTGGATCTCGGCGCGCGGCGCTGGTCAGGAATGAAATTCGAGAAAGGCTGAGACAACTCGCTCCGCCAATGGGCCATGGTTGTTCCCTGAATTGCCGCGCCCCAGATCGTGCCCTGCGCCTTCGATTTCGAGCAACCGCACTGGCGCGGGAATCAGCGACATCGCAGTTTTCAACTCTTCGGTGGTCGCGAATGGATCGCGCGATCCATGCACGAACAATACCGGCGCCCGCAGCTTGGGGAAATGCGCCGTGCGCAACTGCTCGGGTTTGCCCGGTGCATGCAA
>JASIGB010000014.1:0-9287 GCA_030045355.1 Bryobacteraceae bacterium | reverse complement strand
GCGCGCACGCGGAGAAACGTTCCAGGAGCGCTCGCGGCTCATGGTCATCCTCGAAGAATGCTCTTAACGCGCCGTTCTCCTCTGTAATGCCTGTGGTCCCGCACTCCTGAAGGTCCGCGATGAGAAATTCCTCCCTGTCTCCAGCGGTGTGGAAAAGAAGTGAAAACAACCTCTAGTTTACGCAATTGTGATAATCTGAATTACCCCCTTCCGCGTCGAAGTAAGGCCATCCAAAGCTAAACAACCTGGCTACGTTTCATGGCGACCCCTGGATTTGACGAACCGCGTATCGCTTCCGGTCCGTTCGCGAGCTACATCTTAGACACGGCCTTTGACGAAATGTTCGACGCCGAGCGCCATCCGCGGCGCCACTACCGGGCGCTGTATGAGCTGCTGCTGGGCTTGCCGGTGGAAGAAATGCGGCGCAAGAAACAGGCCGCCGACGTCTCGTTCTTGCACCAGGGCATCACCTTCACCGTATACGGCCGCGACGAGGGCACCGAGCGCATCTTCCCGCACGACCTGCTGCCGCGCATCATCACCAGCGCCGAGTGGCAGACCATCGAGAAAGGCCTGACGCAGCGCATCACCGCGCTCAATTTCTTCCTGCGCGATATCTACAACGAAGGCCGGTGTCTGGCCGACGGCGTGGTGCCGCGCGAGATGGTCTATAGTTGCAAACATTTTCGCCGGCAGATGCGCGGCGTCACCGTTCCCAAGAACATCTACGTCGCCGTGATGGGCACCGATCTGATCCGCATGCCCGACGGCCGTTTTGTGGTGCTCGAAGACAACCTGCGCGTCCCCAGCGGCGTTTCCTACATGCTGACCTCGCGGCAGGTGATGAAACGCATCTTCCCGGAATTGTTCCGCCACACCGACATCCGGCCGATCGATCATTATCCGGAAGCCCTGCTCACCACGCTGCGCGCGCTCGCGCCGGAGGGCCGCGGCGAGCCCAATATCGTACTCCTGACGCCGGGCGTCTACAATTCGGCTTATTTCGAGCACACGTATCTGGCGCGACAGATGGGCATCGAGCTGGTGGAAGGGCGCGACCTGGTGGTGCACGACAACGTCGTCTACATGCGCACCACCGGCGGCCTCAGGCGCGTGGACGTGATCTACCGCCGCGTGGATGACGATTTCATCGACCCGCTGGCGTTCCGCTCGGATTCCATTTTGGGTGTGGCGGGACTGTTCAACGCCTATCGCGCGGGCAACGTGACGCTGGCCAACGCGCTGGGCACCGGTGTGGCCGACGACAAGGCACTCTACGCCTACGTTCCCAAGCTCATCAAATACTTTCTGGGAGAAGATCCGATCATCGATAACGTTGAAACGTATTTGATGACAGAGGCCGCGGAGCGCCGCCACGTGCTGGCGCATTTGGACAAATACGTCGTGAAAGCGGTGGGCGAATCGGGCGGCTACGGCATGCTGATCGGCCCGCACTCGACGGCCGAACAGCGCGCGGAGTTCCGCGAGCGCATCGAGGCCGATCCGCGTAACTACATCGCGCAGCCCACCATCATGCTGTCGCGCGCGCCGTGTTTCTTCGACGGCCGCGTGGAGCCGCGCCATGTCGATCTACGCCCGTACATTTTGTGCGGCGATAAAGTCACCATCGTGCCCGGCGGCTTGACGCGCGTGGCGCTGCGCTCGGGATCGCTGGTAGTGAATTCGTCGCAAGGCGGCGGCAGCAAGGACACCTGGGTGCTGCAATAAGATGTTATCCCGCGTTGCCGACAACCTCTACTGGATGAGCCGCTATCTGGAGCGCGCCGAGCACACCGCTCGCGTGCTGGGCGTCCAGCTCAATCTCATGTTGGAGCAGGATCCGCGCTCTTCGGACCGCCGCTGGCTGCGCGTACTCGCAAGCCTGGGGCATCCGGGGAGCGTCACTGAGAACAGCGATCCGTTCACCCGTGCGCAGACCTATGCGTTGCGCAACATCACCGGGGGCATCGCCTCGGCGCGTGAAAATGCGCGGCAGGTGCGCGAGCAGATCAGCTCGGAAATGTGGGAGCACATGAATCGCCTGTATCACGAGGTGCGGCGCATGGAAGCGGCGGGATTGTGGCAATCGCAGCCGCTCGATTTCCTCACCGTGATTCTCGAAAGTTCGCATCTGGTGCAGGGCGTGACGGATTCCACGATGAATCACGGCGAAGGTTGGCAATTCATCCAGGTGGGCCGCTTCATCGAGCGCGCCGCCGCCACGGCGCGGCTGCTGGATGTTTATTTCCGGGAATATCCGGCTGGTCAGGCCATGGATTCGGCCGAGCACATGGAATGGATCGGGCTGCTCAGAAGCTGCACGGCGTTTGAAGCCTATTGCAAGGTCTATACCGCCGATTTGCGGCCCGAACGCGTGGCCGAGTTTCTGCTGCTCAACGGCGAGTTCCCGCACTCGGTACGTTTCGCGGCCGACCACTTACAGCGCTCGCTCGAAGCCATCAACCAGGCTGCGGCCAGCAAGCGCTCGCCGCGCGTAGCCAAGATCGCCGGGCGCCTGAGCGCGGGCCTGATGTTCACGCCGCTCGAGGAAGTGGTCGCCAGCCTGGCCGAGTTTTTCGCCGACATTGAGCGGCAATGCTCACGCATCCACACCGCGCTGTATGAGGTCTACATCACGTATCCAGTGGAGGCCGCGCTCGAAGCCTGAGGGCGCACGCGCCATGCATTAGGCCCTATGTATTACAGCATCCGCCACCTCACTAAGTTCCGCTACAGCGCGCACGTCAGCGAAAGCCTGATGGAGACGCGCATGCAGCCGCGCTCGGACGGTCCCCAGCGCTGTCTCTCGTTTCAACTTGTCGTGCAACCTAAGGCGCGCGTCCAGTCTTATCGGGATTACCTGGGCAACATGGTGCATCACTTCGACGTTCCGGGGCGGCACAAGCAGCTTTCCATCGTCGCCGACGCCCTGGTGGACGTGCAATCGGCGCCGGCGTTGCCCGAGTCCCTCGGTGAGACCGCGTGGGACGAGCTGGAGGAAATGATCGCGCAGGGCGACTACATCGAGATGCTGATGCCCAGCCAGTTCGGCCAATCGACGGAGCTGCTCGAACAATTCGCCCAGGAAGTAGATATAGAGTCGCGGGAAAAGGCGCGCCGCCGCGATCCTTTGAAGATGGTGCTGGAGTTGAGCGCGCTGCTTTACTCCTATATCGCTTACGTCCCTAAAAGCACGCACGTCGATTCGCCCATCGACCATGCGCTCGAGAGCCGGCAGGGCGTCTGCCAGGACTTCGCCCATATCATGATCGCCCTCACGCGCCGCATCGGAATTCCCTGCCGCTACGTCTCCGGGTACCTGTTCCACAAAGCGGGTGACAAAACGCGCTCGGCCGAAGGCGCCACCCACGCCTGGGTGGAGACGCTACTGCCGGGCCTGGGATGGGTAGGATTCGATCCTACCAATAACGTGGTCGCCGGCGACCGGCACGTCCGTACGGCTGTGGGCCGCGATTACGCCGACGTTCCGCCTACCAAGGGTATTTTTAAGGGGTCCGCCGAGAGTCAACTGCTCGTATCGGTACACGTAGCGCCTTCCGACGCACCGCCGCTCGAGCCGGAACTGGGGGTCGAAGACTGGTCGCTTGCCTTGCGCGAAGAGGGGTCGGAGTCCGACCTGGCTGCGCATCAACAGCAACAACAGCAGCAGTAAATTTGGCTATTGCTTCGTTCCGCCGTCGGGAGGACGTGCCGCGGCGTTGGCTTGCAGCGTCTGATGGGGATCTTCTATGGTGACGTACACCGGCTGCTCCAGGATATCCGGGTCGTTGCCGGTGGTTTTCACCACCAGTTGCAAGCGTCCGGGTTTGGCGAAGGGCGGAATGCGGATCTCGATGGAGTGGTCGGTCTGATTCAGGACTTTGACTTTCATGTCGAAGGTGTGATCGCTCAGGTAGACCTCGTCCACTTTGGTCTTATCGAGAAATCTTCCCTGGATCTGTATGACCGATCCAATCTTGCCGCTGTCCGGCACCGCCTGATGCATTTCGGGGACTTGAGCCATGAGCACAGCCGCTCCGGGAAAGCAGAACAACGAGAGAAGAAGCACAGGTCGCATAGGGTCCGCTCCGTACCAAGGACTTTATTCCCATACCGAATAGACCGCAATGAACAGAAAGTACCAAATAAACTGGGAAGGACTCTGAGGCGGGGATGGTAGGAGGAGCTAGGGGAATTTGGGGGCGGGCCGGTGACCCAGCCCGCCGGAGGAGGTTCACTTCACTCGCGCAGAAGCAGAATAGGAGGAACTAGCGTTCGGCCGTGAGGTGCAGGCCTTTGTGGATGGCGTAGAGCGCCAGCTCCAAGCGATCCGACACACCGAGCTTGTCGAAGATGTTGTGCAGGTGGTTCTTGACGGTCTGCTCGCTGATGAACATCTTCTCGGCCATTTCTTTGTTCTTATAACCCTGGGCGACCAACTGCACGATTTCCCGCTCGCGTTGGCTCAAGGGGGAGCGCTCGCGCGTCTTGCCCTGGCCGCCGGAAGCGGCGATCTCCCCGGGTGCGGCGAACTGCCGCATCACGGCCGCAGTGGTGTGCGAATCGAGCCAGATCTCGCCGCCATGCACTTTGCGGATGCTTTTGACGATCAGTTCGGGAGCGGTTTGCTTCAGCACGATGCCCGAGCATCCCAGCTTCATGGCCTGGACGAATTCGTTTTTGTCTTCCGAAGCCGTGAGCACGATGACGCGCGTGCGCTTGTTGGTCTGCTGCAGGGCCTGAAGGGCGGAGAGCCCGTCGAGGTTGGGCATGCGCAGATCGAGCAGCAGCACATCGGGGTCGAGCTCCTGCACCTTGTCGAGCACCTCGCAGCCGTCGGAGGCTTCGCCCACGATCTGGAAGTCTTCCTCCAGGCTGAGCAGTTTCTTGAGGCCGTCGCGAACAATGGGATGGTCGTCGGCGATGAGGATGCGAATCATGCCCTTCCTTGGTTCGGCGGCCGTTTGCCGCAGCGGTTCGGCGGCCGGTTGCCGCAGCCCCTGGTCTTCCAATGTGGTGAAGGTGTCGTTCATAAATAGTGTATCGACCATCCGCATTCAGATTCTACAGAGGTACTGGTACGGAATCAATCTCAGGTAACGCTTACAGTGAAGACGAGAAACCACTTAGGTCAGCACTGGGAATTACCCTAGGCTCGCAAGTTGAACCCCTCCTAACCAGTACTCCGATTAGTACCATTTCTATCTCCCCGACAGCGCCTCTGTCAAGCGAAAAAGACTTCCGCTAGTCAAGCCAAAAGATTGGCCGCAAAGAGGGGGCCAGCCAGCGGCCCAGTCCGAGTGCTAACTGCGCGGCCCTGACAGGATTATGACGGCGCCCGGTTTTAGGCGACAACAAAGCTGCCGCACAGGCGCGCCAGGCGGGAAGACCCGCTGATTCACTAAGCGAATCGGCACAGTTTGGCAAGCGAATCGGCCAGCCTGACAGGCTAATCGGCAAACTGGATGGGTTCTGGAGGGAGATTTGCAGGCGAGCGACGGGTGATCGATGGCATTACGAACCAGCTTGAGCGCTACATGGATTTGCTCAGTGCGCGGCAGAAGCTGGTGGCTTCCAATATCGCCAACATCGACACACCGGGATACAAGACCAAGGACATTGACTTCCAGTTCGAATTTCTGAATGCCGGCGCCTCCGGAGAGGGCCCCCACGTCCTGGACGCACCGGGCCTGGTGACGAAAAGCGACGGTAACAACGTCAGTCTGGACCGCGAAGCCCGGCTGCTGGCCGAGAACGCGCTGAGATTCAGCGTGGCTTCCAGCCTGATGAAGAGCGAGCTCAAGTCGGTGGAATCGGCGATCAAGGAAGGACAATCCGGATGAGCCTATTTTCCGTGCTTTCGGTGAGCGCCTCGGGAATGGCGGCGCAGCGCCAGCGGGCTGAGGTCATTGTGCAGAACCTGGCCAATTCCGAGACCACCCGCACGCCCGAGGGAGGGCCGTACCGCCGCCAGGACGTGGTATTTCAAAGCGTTCCCGAGACCTCGCCCTTCTCGTCGGTGTTCCAGACCCAGATGAACGAGGGGGCGAGCGGCGTCCAAGCGACCGTGGTCCAGGATCCGACGGAAGGAGAAAAGCACTATCAGCCCGGACATCCCGATGCGGATCAGGACGGCTATGTCACCTATCCCAACGTAAACCCGGCCGAAGATATGGTGGATCTGCTCGGTGCGCAGCGCGGCTTTGAAGGGAATGTATCCGCCATGAGCGCCATCAAGGACATGATCCAGCGTTCCATTGATCTGTTGAAGTGATAAATGATTTGTTGAAGTGATGAACCCCAGAAATCAGAATCCAGAAGTCAGAATTCAGAATAGGAGAGCGAGCGGAGACATTCCGAATTCTGGATTCTGAATTCTCGACCGACCTCATGAGCGCCCCCATTTCTCCCCTCCGCTTTCCCTCCGCGATTCCAGCGGTCGCGCCTGCATCCGGAGCGGGCGGGGGCGAAGCCGGATTCGGCTCCGTGCTGGCCGACGCCATCGGCCGCGTGGAGCAGTTCCAGCAGAATGCGGATTCGAGCATCGCTAAATTTCTCTCCGGCGAGGACGAAGAGGTACACAAGGTGGCGCTCGCCACCGAACAGGCCTCCATGTCCTTCGATCTATTCCTGCAGGTGAGAAATAAAGTGGTCTCCGCCTACCAGGAGGTTATGCGCATGCAAATGTAGCCGGCGCTGGTGGCGCCGGCTACTCGCCATTGGCTATTGGCGGTTGGCCGCCGTCACGGTGAGGCACCCGGCAAATGTGCCTGCTTGGCTAATAGCCAACGGCCAATGGCAGTTGTGAATTGAAAAACCTTCAGGCCGCGCTGGAACGCACGAATATCACCCATGGATCAGATCAAGAAACTGATCGAGAGCTTGAGCTGGCGCCAGATCGTCTCGATCGCGGTTGCCGCCGCGGCGGTGATTGCCGCACTGGCCTGGCTTTCGCGCTGGAACCGGGAGCGCGACTTCCGCCCGTTGTACAGCTCGCTCGCCGCCGAAGACGCCGCCGCGGTGCTGGCCAAGGTGCGCGAAAGCGGCTCCGAGTTCCGCCTGGCCGACAACGGCTCGACGGTGCTGGTGCCTTCGGCGCGCGTGGCGGAACTGCGCCTGGATGTGGCCTCGGCCGGGTTGCCCAAAAGCGGCCGCATCGGGTTCGAACTCTTCGACAAGTCGGGCTTCGGCGCGAGCGACTTCACCGAGCAGGTCAACTATCATCGCGCGCTGGAAGGCGAGCTAGAGCGCAGCGTGATGTCGCTCGCCGAAGTGGAACAGGCGCGTGTACACATCACGTTTCCCAAAGACTCGCTGTTCCTGGACTCGCGCCAGCCCGCCAAGGCGAGCGTGCTGGTGAAGCTGCGTCCGGGCGCGCAACTGGCGCCGCAAAATGTGGCCGCCATCTGCCAGCTCACCGCCAGCGCCGTCGAGGGGCTGATGCCTGAAGCGGTCTCGGTGGTGGACACGCGCGGGAACCTGCTCAACCGGGCGAGAAAAGCGGCCTCGCCCGACGATCCCGAGCCATCGGAGGAAGCCATCGAATACCGCCAGAGGCTGGAGCACGACGTGGTGGCCAAGATCAATCAGGCCCTCGATCCGCTGCTCGGCCCCAACAAATACCGCGCCACAGCCGCGGTGGAGTGCGATTTTTCGAGCGCCGAGCAAAGCGATGAAACCTACGACCCGAGCAAATCGGTGATGGTGAGTTCGCAAAAAACCGAAGACATCAGCGCCGGATCCGCGGCCGCGGGGATTCCCGGCACGGCTTCTACGCTGCCTCCGCCCGCGCCGCGCCCGGCGGCGGGAGGCAACACCGTGACGCGGCGCACCGAAAACATCAACTATCAATCCAGCCATAGCGTGCGGCGCGTCCGCGAGCCGGAAGGCGCGGTGAAGCGCATGTCGGTGTCGTTGCTGGTGGATTCTGACGTGCGCTATGAGGGTTCGGGCCCCAAGGCCAGGCGCGTGGTCCAGGCGCCCTCGCCCGAGAAGCTGAAAACCATTCACGACCTGGTGGCGGGGGTGATCGGGTTCAACGCCGAGCGGGGCGACCAGTTGGTGGTGGAGACTCTGCCCTTCGAATCCACGCTGAATCCGGAGCAGCTTCCGCCGCCGGCGCCTCCGCCTCCGGCTCCCGGCTGGCGGGAACAGCTTTTGCAGAACCGAATGTTCGTCATCGGGGTGGGCGTGGGAGCGGCGCTGCTGCTGGTGCTGGTGGTGGCGCTGCGCTCCTCCCGCCGCCCCTCCGCGCGTCCGGCCGAGCTTCCGGCCGAGCTGCCCGCCGGCGCGCCGCTCACGCCCGAACAGCTCCAGAGCCAGATCGAAAACCGCCTGGCGGAACAGACTGCGCAGCGGCAAAAACAAGAGGCCGAGGCACTGAACGCGCTCAAGCTGCCTCCAGTGACCAAGAAAACCGAGGTGCTGACCAAGCATATTGCGGAGCAAGCCAAGAAGGATGCGGCCAGCATGGCGCACGTAGTGCGGGCCTGGATGGCCGAGTCCGGCGACGAAGTGCGGAGGACCTAGAGGGGCGCACTCCCGCACGCGGATTGCTGAACGCGGATTGCTGAACGCGGATTGATGAACGCGGATTGATGAACTATGATCCAGAATCTCGAAACCGCCGCCTCCGGGGTTCCCAATGTTCCGGGGATCCGCAAAGCCGCCATTCTGATGATCATTTTGGGCGACCAGGCCAGCGCCGAAATCCTGCGCCAGTTGGACGAAGAAGAGGTGCAGGCGATCGGGCACGAGGTGGCGCGCATCACCTCCATCAGCAACGACCAGGCCGAGGAGGTGCTCGAAGAGTTCTACCAGATGTCGATGGCCCACGACTACGTGCTCAAGGGCGGCATCGATTATGCCAAGAAGATGCTCAACAACGCCTTCGGCCCCGAGCACGCCAGAAAAATCGTGGACCGGCTGATGAAGACCCTGGGCTCGGAACTGGCCAGTTTCGACGCCATCCAGAAAGCCGACCCGCAGCAGCTCGCCAAGTTCATCCACAACGAACATCCGCAGACCATCGCGCTGATCCTTTCGCACCTGAACGCCTCGCAGGCCGCGGGACTGCTGATCTCGCTGCCGCAGGAGCTGCGCGCTGACGTCGCGCTGCGCATGGCGCACCTGGACCAGATTTCGCCGCTGATCGTGTCCAAGATCGCGTCTATTATCGGGCAGCGGCTGAAGTCGCTCGGCGAGATGAGCCGCGAATCTTACGGCGGCGTGCGCGCGGTTTCGGAGATGTTCAACCGCTTGGATTCGGGCTCTAGCAAGGACATTCT
>JASIGB010000161.1:0-5791 GCA_030045355.1 Bryobacteraceae bacterium | reverse complement strand
GAGGAGGGACGCATGTTGCGGAAAAATTCTTTCTCCACCTCGGCGGGACTGACGTTCCGGGCTCCCGCCACCTGCTCCACGAACGTCTCCACGCCTTCTGATTTGGTTGGACCGGCGAGCACCGAGTTCACGGTGACGTTGGTGCCGGCCGTGGTTTCCGCCATCCCGCGAGCGACGGCAAGCTGCGCGGTCTTGGTCATGCCGTAATGAATCATTTCCTTGGGAATTTGCAACGCCGATTCGCTCGAAATGAATACAATCCGGCCCCAACCGCGTTCCTTCATGCGGGGAAGATACTGCCGGCCGAGGCGCACCCCGCTCATCACGTTGACCTCGAAGAAACGGAACCAGTCTTCGTCAGGGATTTGTTCGAATGGTTTGACCTCGAAGATACCCAGATTGTTGACCAGAATCTCGACCTCGGGATATTTCGCGATGACCCGTTTCACGCCTTCGCTAGTTCCCAAATCGGCGGCGAATCCTTCCACGCCGGCGCCGGGCGCGGCAGCCTTCAGCTTTTCCAGTGCGGCGTCCACGCGCGGTTGGGTCCGGCCGTTGACGATGACGTGCGCACGCTCCCGCGCCAGCGCTGCGGCGATGGCGTAACCGATTCCGGCGGTCGATCCGGTCACCAGCGCGCGTTTCCCCTCCAGTTGCAGGTCCATGCCGATAGGATGCACTTGCGGAGGACAACGGTTCAAGCCTCGTCAGCAGCGAAGAGGCTTAAAATGCAAAACCCGCACGCATAACGTACAGGCGCGTGATTCTCTCCAGCCCTTTGGGATTGTAGATCGAATACAATCCGTCGGCGTCGCCGTCGATGTAGTGCCCCTCGACCTTGAGGTAGAAAAACTTATTGAAATCGAACCGCGTATTGACCACGGCCTCATGACTGTAGTTGGCGGGGTCGTTGCGGTCTCGATTGCCCTCGGGTCCCCAATCGGTGGAGTAGTACGCTCCAGCGGACCATCGATCGGTCACATGATACGTGCCCATCCAGTACCAAATGCGGGAGGGGCTGTAGAGAACCGGTGAAGTTCCGAGGTATTGCCAGGACGGCTCGATATTCCACTCCATCGAGAGCGTTACCTTCTTGTAGTCATATTCCGAATAGAAATCTTGCGTGTCGTACTTGAATCGATAAGGTGTCGGCATCCCGTCCATGCTGGCCTCGGGAGCCTTGAGGTCGTTGCTTAGGTATGAGGCCCCCAGAATCCAGCCGCTGACGGGAGAATTCCAGCGCACGTCCGCTCCCCAGGTCGGCCCGCTCGTATCTCCGAGATTCAGGCTCGCCTCCGCCAGACCGATGCTAAAGCCGTCCGTCGCATCGTCGCTCCGCGAGCCGGCGTAGATTCGATAGCTACATGCCGAAAAAACAGTGGGGTCAGTCTTCCTCGGCGCCGACCACGGCTACCAACTCATCGATGTGCTTGCGCGTCGCCGTGACTTGCGCACCCATCGCGGCGGCGGCCTCGGCGGTTTTGTGCGCGTTGGCGGCGTTGTTCTGCGTGAGCAGTTCGATGCGGTGGATCGCCTGCCCGACGTTTGTAATGCCGCGTGCCTGCTCGTCGCTCGAAGCGGCGATCTGGCTCATCACCTGGCTGCTGCCGGCAATTTTGGTGGTGACATTGCTGAAAGCTTCGTGTGCCACCGTCGCCAGTTCCACGCCTTTGTTGACGTCGGCAATGGTGCGCTCGATGATGTCGCCGCTGTTGCGCGCCGCTTCGGCCGCTCGATGCGCGAGCGACCGCACCTCGTCGGCCACAACGCTGAATCCGGCGCCGGCTTCCCCGGCCCGCGCCGCCTCCACTGCCGCGTTCAGAGCCAGGATGTTGGTATGGAAGGCAATCTCGTCGATGCTCTTCAAGACCGCCGCCACTTGGCTGCTGGATTTCGAAATCAGGTTCATGGAATTGGTCAGCCCTTCCATGGCTTGCGCGGCTTCCTGCACGGTCTTGCTCGCCTCCTGCATCAGCTTGTCGGCTTCGCCGGCGCGCGTAGCGTTTTCCATGGTGGTGGCCGACATTTCCGCCAGTGAAGCCGAGGTTTCCTCCACGCAGGCCGCCTGTTCCTGCGCATCGCGCGCGACCACACTGCCCGACTCTGACATTTGATGAGAAGCCTGAGCCGCTTCATCGGCCGCTCCCTGCACGCCATGGATGACGCGCAGCACTGGACCGGTGATCGAGCGGCGAATGGTGATATGTACGATCACCGCCGCCACCAGGATCGTGGCCCCGAAGACGATGATGGCCAGCCAGCGCTGCTGCGCCGAGCGCTTTTGCAAAGCGCTCAGTTCGCGATCCAGATCCCCGGAAAATTCCGTCTTCGCTTTGTTCAGTGCGGCCTGGATTTCATCGTTGCGGCCCGCGATGCCGCGGATATTGTCCTGCAGCGCCGCCATCTTTTGCGGATCCGCCAGCACCACTCCGTACGTGTTGCGCGCATCGTCGAGCAACTGCTGCACCTGGCCCTCCAGCCGCTGCGCTTCCGCCGCCCGGTCGGCCGCCAAACCCGCGATCGCCGCTACGGCTTTGAGCTGGGACACCGCTTGCGCTCCTTCGCCGGCCGCACGCGCGAGTCCGTCCTTGTCCTGCGTAATCACCGCGTCTCCAAAGCCCTTCAACATGCGTTCGAATTCCGCCTCGGCCTGTTGCGACTTCTGGGCCGCCGGGAACAGGGCGCTGGACGTGACGCCCAGTTCCCGCTCCGTCAGCGTTCCCTGCACCTGGCCGAGTAAGATCGACAGAACAAATCCCAGCGCGAAAACTCCCACGCTCAGCCAGATCTTGGCGGTGATATTCAAACGCATGATTGTACTCTCCGAACTCTCGATCGCCTACTTGACTTCCAGCACCTTCGCGCTCGCGGTGGCCGTCGCGGCGCTGACATACCCGATCGCGCCTTTGGTCTTTTCGACGAATGCCACGACTTCGGCCTCGCTGGCGAACGACTTGGGCATCGACCCTTTGCCCGTAAACACCAGGCTGCGGTAATAGGTCTCCAGCGCCGCATCCGACTTGCCCACGTAATCCTTCAGGAACGCCTCATGCACCGCGCCCGATTTCAGCAGCACCGGCTCCACGTGGCTCCCGTCGCTCAACGACGACTTGGTGCCCAGAAACACGCCCTTCAGCTCCTCGGCCGACACCGAGGAAGCTCCCACGCTCGAATTAGCGATCACCTTGATGTCCGCCGCCCAGGCGGTGGCCGCGCCGGTGGCTAGCATGGCCACCAGGAGACAGCGTGCCGGTGTCCTCGGCCACGTGCTTGCCGCCCGTACGATTTTCCGTGTCATTAAGAATCTCCTTCGCATTGCAGATCTTGGTGCCAATTTTTTCTTACAAGCTCATGGCGAATCCGACGTAGCACCCCGGGGCGGTACGCCTGGCTCCCCGGCTGGATGCACTTACTTCCCATATCGGCCAACCGGCTGCAGCTTGAGCCCAAAAGCGGCGTCTGACGCCCGCCCCGTCCACGCAAGAGGCGCTCGGGGTCGCAAGGCAAGCACCCGGTAAACGCGGAACACGGGTGCGCAACCAGCGTGCGTGGCGGACGCGAGCAAGGCCGATCGCAGACCTGGAAACCGCTCAGAAGTTCCAGCCGGTACGGACCAGAAACAGGTCGGTATTCGGCTTGAAGCCATCAGGATTCTGCGAGGTGTAGAAGCCATGCGCGGCATAGGCGCCGCCATAGCCACGCATGAAATGTTCTTCCACCTTCAGATCCCAATTATGCGTCAGATCGATGCGGATCGTGGCCGTATTGTCGTTAATGTGGGTCGAATTGGGATCGCCGGCATTGGGCGTGTCGACGTGGTAATGCGAATAATACGTGCCGACCTCGACATACTTGGAGATCCGGTAGGCCGCCGATTCATAGGACTCCTGGTCGCCGGCGTTGAAGGGGAACGGTTGGCTGCCGAAGAGGGATGCGCTGATCTCGTCGATGTTATTGAAGTTGCGAAATTCCGCCGCAAAATGCCACTTGTCGTGAATAAATTCCAGATAGCCTGCAATCGTTCGTTCCGGATTGTCTGTGATGTCGTAGTAATAACCGGCGAAAGGCCCGTTAAACCACTGGCCGCCGCGGTTGATCGTGGAATTGACCCAGGAAGAGCCAATCGTCAAACCGGAGACGGGCGTGTTCCAGCGCAGATCCCAGCCCTCGGTATGACCCGAAATATTCTCAATATTGAAACCATTGGCGAACGAGAAATAGTAGTATCCGCCCCAAGGGTCAAACGACCGTAGACCTGCGTACGCCGTATAGGTCAGCGAGCCGGCTCTCTTCAAAGGGATGGTACCGTAAAAGTCGCCGCCGGTGTGGGCTATATTTGTGGCGCGCAAATCCAGGGGATAAGTTGACTGCGGCAAAAGGGCCCACGTCTGCAAGGACTCCAAATCCTGGGTATCGTTGTACAGTCCCAGCACCGTTTTCACCTTGCCAGCGCGGATGCCGAACCAATCGGTGAACTTGTAGTCCACAAAACCCCAATCGAGTGTCGGGTGCCATTTTCCCAATTGCCCGATATCGCGGGCGTATACCTGTGCGCCTATGCGAAGGTGATCGGTGAGCTGGCTCGATAGGTTTACGCCAGCGTCGGTCATATCGAAGGTGCCTTTGCTGGTTTCCATCGTCAGGTAGTTATTGTCATTCGATTGAGCGTAGCCCTCGGAGAAGAATCCGTGGAACTGAAATGTCTTGTCGAACACCGTGAAATTGGTGTATGGAGAGATATCCTGAGCGGAAAGCGCCGCCGCCCCCATCACCGCGGAAGCAAGCAATCGAAAACACCGGGTCATATGTTCTCCTTGCGAAAACTCATCGTCGGGGCGCGCCTTAGTTTGAGGGCGAAGTTCAGGGCGGAGCAAAGCGGCGGCAGGCGCACCGGCCTGCATATCGACAGAGAACGGAAATCTTGAGGGAAAATTTGAGCGCCGGACGAAGGCTAATCCACGAATTCCACCCGGTATTCTTCGATCACCGGATTGGCCAGCACGTCGCGGGCGATCTGCTCAATCTCAGGAGCGGCCTTCGTGCGGTCGGTCCCCGGCTCCAGCGTGATTTCGAAAAACTTCCCTTGCCGCACCGCGGCGATCGAGGTGTGCCCGAGGCCAGCGAGCGCCGACCGTATGGTCTGACCCTGGGGGTCGAGCACCGTCGGCTTCATCGAGACGTACACACGCGCTTTCATGGAATCTCATTGTAGCCGACGGCTCGCCAAGACGCCTGCGGCATCGCCGAACAGGGGCCGCGACCCGAGTGCGAGCCGGAATCCCCACAGGCCTAACGCGGCGATCAGGAGCACGACAGCCAGCGAGCTCACGCCATACCAAGCCGAGAAATCCGTGGTGAAAAACGAGCGGCTCATCGTATCCAACACGAAGGTCGAGACTACCAGCGCGAAAAATCCGAGGCGCAGCAGGATGAAAACCAAAAGACTGTAAATGAGCACGTAGAGCGCCGCCAGATACAGGTTCTCGGGAAACGGCATTGCGTTGCCTTGGAACATCCGGACCGCGGCCCAAGCCACGACCCAAACAATGGCGGCCAGCCACTGCTTTCTCAGCAGCGCCCGCAATAGAAACAGAGTCAGGAAAAGAACCAGCGAGCCGGAAACCACTCCCCACAGATTGTCCACAGTGGAGGAGGAAAACGCGCGCAATCCGTCCAATTGACCCAGGTTGAACTCCGCGAAACTGGGGGAGCCGCTCCGCATAGTGGCGAAGGAGAACAGGGCCAGCAACAAGAGGTAGACCATCCCGAACAAGGCTCCGAACAGCAGATC
>JASIGB010000160.1:0-3535 GCA_030045355.1 Bryobacteraceae bacterium | reverse complement strand
TGGGCGTGCAAACGGATCTGTCCGGCATCCACCGTGGGAAAAAAATCGCGCCCCACGAGCCAGGCCAGGCTCAGCGAACCCAGCGAAAAAAGCAGAAAGCCGGCCAGCACCGCGCCGCGATGGTCCAGCGCCCAATCGAGCAGCCCGGTGTAAAACGCCCGGAAGCGCTCGAACCGCCGGTTAAAAGCGAAATGGATGCGCCAGATGAGCGGATGGCCCTCCGCGGTTCCGCTCTCGCCGTGCTCACCGGTGCGGTACATGTCCACTTCCGGTTTCAACAGGTAATGGACCATGTTGGGAATCAGCGTGCGCGACAGCATGTAGGAGGCAAGCATCGCGAACACCACGGCCAGCGCCAGCGGCGTGAACAGGAACTTGGCGGCGCCCGTCAACAGAATCACAGGCGCGAACACGATGCAGATGGAAAGCGTGGAGACAAACGCGGGGATCGCGATTTGCTGCGCGCCGTCCAGCACCGCGCGAACCAGAGGTTTTTTCATCGCCAGGTTGCGATGGGTGTTTTCAATCTCTACCGTCGCGTCGTCCACCAGAATGCCGACCGCGAGCGCCAGGCCTCCCAGCGTCATCACGTTGATGGTGTGGCCCATCAGCTTCAGGATGATCAGCGACGTCAGAATCGATAGCGGGATCGAAATGCAGACAATCACCGTGCTGCGCCAGCTCCCCAGGAACAACAGGATCATCAGCCCCGTCAGCAGCGCCGCGATGCTGGCTTCCCTCACCACGCCGTTGATGGAGGCGCGCACGAACAGGGATTGATCGAAAAGCTGACGGATTTTCAATGCCGGCGGCATGGCAGCTTCCAGCCGCGGAAGCTGTGCCTTCACCTTGTTGACGATGTCGAGCGTCGAAGCCTGGCCGTTGCGCAGGATGGTCAGCAGCGCTCCGCGCGTTCCGTTGGTGCGCACGATGTTGGTTTGGACGGAAAAGCCGTCGCGCACCGTGGCCACGTCCTTCAGATAGACCGTGGCCCCGTTGACTGTCTTGACCGGTAGAAAGTTCATCTCGCTGATGAGTTCGGGGCTGCTGTTCACGCGCACCGCGTATTCGGTGTCGCCCACTTTCACGGTCCCGGCCGGCACGATCAGATTTTGCTGCGCGAACGCGTTGGAGACGTCGATGGCCGAAAGCTGCTTAGCGTAGAGCGCATTGGGATCAAGATCCACCACCACCTGGCGCTGCTTGCCGCCGTAGGCCCCGGGTATGGATGCGCCCTGCACGGTCGCAAGCGGCGTGCGGATGAAGTTCGTCGCCAGATCGTTGATTTCCTGCTCGCTCAGCGTTTTGCTTTCCAGGCCCAACTGGAGAATCGGCACGCTCGAGACGTCGTACTTCATCACGTTGGGAGGGAAGATTCCCGGCGGCATCGCGCGCGTGGTGACGTTCGCGATGGCCGTGATCTGGGTCATCGCCATGTCCACCTTCACGTTGGGATGAAAAAACACGCGAACTACGGAGCAGCCGTAGTAGGATTGCGATTCAATATGCTCGATATCGTTCACCGTGGTGGTCATGCCGCGTTCGAAGACCGTCAGAATGCGGCTTTCCATCTCTGAAGGCGACATGCCCGCGTAGTTGAACACGATGCTGACGACCGGTATATCGATGTAGGGGAAAATATCGACCGGCATCGTCACGATGGACGCGATGCCGAGCAACAGGATCGCCACAGCCATCACGACGAAGGTATACGGGCGGCGCAGCGCTAAGCGGACTATCCACATACACAGTTCTAGCTATTAATCGTAAAGATGATTAAAAAGGCCGCTCGGTTATTGGCCCTTTGGAGCTACTTTTCAGCCGGACGCGGGGCTGTATCTACTTCATTCGTAAACACTTGATTGCTCAGATTGGCTTTTGCGCCGATGCGGACCAACTGCGCTTCGCCGGGCCCCTGGAAGAAGGTGAAGCCGGCCCGATTGTTCCACGCCTGCGGGCCTCCCAGCTTGATGCCGTGCGCGAGCGTGACGTCGTGGATGCGCTTCACCAGCGCGTCGTATTCCGGGTCGCCTTGCTTGTGACCGGAGAAATTGCCGAGGTCGACGCTGGCGGCGAAGATCACGTCGATGCCGGGAACCGAGGCGATCTTCTCGGCGTTTTCGACGCCGATGGGCGTTTCGATCATGATGCACACCAGCATGTTGTCGTTCGCGGTCTGGCGATAGTTGGAGCCGTACAGCGCGCCGTACTGCCCGTTGCCCATGCTGCGCCGCCCCTGCGGCGGATATTTGGCCCATTTCACGGCGTTCTGGGCTTTTTCCACGGTGTCGACGGTGGGGACGATGATGCCGAGCGCGCCGATGTCGGTGGCCTTCTGGATATCGCTTTCGGTGGCGTCCGGCACGCGGAGGAACGGCATGGCCGTGGCGCCGCGGCAGGCGTAGATCATGTGGGCGACGTCTTCAAATGTCAGCGGGCTGTGCTGCATCTCAATCCAGGTGAAGTCGTAGCCGGAGTTGGCGGCGGCGCAATAGATGTTCGGATCGGGCGAGAAAATGGTGACGCCGGTGATGGGCTTGCCGGCCAGGAGTTTGGCCTTGGCGGAGTTGTAGAGTTTCGGCGCATCCTGCGCTGGAATAGTGAGCGCCAGCGCGAATACGATTGCGGTGCCTCGCGAAATCCTTACAAGCGGCATGAGACCTCCCAGGGGTCGGTTGTGATCCGGTCGAGAAGTGATGTACCCGTTTCTTCCCATTATCGCGCGGCAGCGCTAGTTCGAGCGGGCGGCGGCGGGGGCGGTACCGGCACGCCACAATTGCGCGTGCATTTCGGCGGGATGGTGAATTTATCCTTGATTTTGTCTCGAAAAGCCGGGTACATGGTCTCGGCGCCGCCGAGCGAAGCTTCGCGCGGAATGTGATACAACTTGTCCATTTCATCCACGAACGGATTTTTCCCCGGGAGGTAATGCGGCACGCGGCCTTCCTCGACGCCTTCGTACCCTACGATGCAGGGCGGACCGGCCACCGCCACGGGCGTGGGCGTCAGCATGTAAGACCGCGTCAGGATGTACGGCTCGGTCAAGTACACGGGATCTTCCATCACCAGCGCGAGGGTCAGCATGTCGCCATGGCGGAAAAAGGTTGTCGTGATGGTGGCTTCGTCGCTGCTGGCGGCGCCGTTGCGGCGCATGTATCCGGTCTTGATGTGCGTCGTGTACGCGGTCAGAACGTCGCCGTGCCAAGCGCCGGTGGTGAACCCGGTCTGATCGTGCGGAGCGTTCTTCGAAGGCTGCGGCCGCCCGTCCATCCAGATGGTCATGGGCGCGCGCGTTTCCCATCCCCCGATCACCCACGCGAGAGTCTTCCCGCTGACGGGATCGTTTTCGCTCCAGATTCTCAGGCTGAACGGTCCGGCGGCGATATGCCACTGCGTCTGGAACCAGCAGATGCGTTCCGGCTCCGAGATGATCGACTGTGAAAACGCCAGGGCCTTGGCGCGGCCCGCATCGTTGAAAGGAAGGCCCGCCCAATCGTCCGGATGCGGACCGCCGCCGCGCTCCAGCGCGTCCTCG
>JASIGB010000159.1:0-4004 GCA_030045355.1 Bryobacteraceae bacterium | reverse complement strand
TGACGTGTTCTTCAAACACACCGAGCGTGTTGGGATTGGTGAGCATCAGCGCCGCGACGTCTTCGTCCACCGCGCGCGCCAGCTCATCCACGTCGATCATGCCGAGTTCGTTGGACTTGATGTTTTGAACGGCATAACCGGCCATCGCCGCCGTGGCGGGGTTGGTGCCGTGCGCCGAATCCGGAATCAGCAGTTTCCTGCGCGGGTGGCCCTGGGATTCGAGCAGCGCCCGCACCATCAGGATGCCAGTGAACTCGCCGTGCGCGCCCGCGGCCGGCTGCAGCGTCACCGCGTCCATCCCGGTGATTTCGGCGAGCGCCCGCTCGAGCACCGCCATCACCTGCATGATTCCTTGCGCCAGCGCCTCGGGTTGATACGGATGCGCCCACGCGACGCCTTCCACACGCGCCACTTGCTCGTTCACACGCGGATTGTATTTCATGGTGCAGGAGCCGAGCGGATACAGGCCCAGATCGATCGCGTAATTCTGTGCCGAAAGCCGCGTGAAATGACGAATGGCCTCCACTTCGCTGACCTCGGGAAAATCGGCGATTTCGGCGCGCGTGTTTTCGGCGCCCAGCGCCGCCGCCGGATCGACAGCGGGAACATCGAGCGGCGGAAGCTGGTAGCCGCGCTTGCCCGGCGAGCTGCGCTCGAACAGAAGCGCTTCATTTTGATTGACGTGCGGCCGGACCTTCTTAATCAAAACAAACACGCCTCCGCGACCGCGTCCATGTCGGTGCGCCTCGACATCTCGGTCGCGCATAGCAGCAAGCAATCTTCGAGCTCGGGATAAAAGCGCGCGAGCGGCAGGCCGCCGATGATTCTTTTCGCGAGCAGCGCGCGATCGATCGCCTCGGGGTCCTTCGCATGAATGGCGAATTCATTGAAGAAGGGTCCAGAAAATCGCAAGGGCAGCTTGCCCGCCAGGTAATGCGCTTTCGCAAGATTCTGCTCGGCGAGTTCCCGCAAACCCTGCTTGCCATAAACCGCCATAAAGACCGTCGCCATCAGCGCGACCAGCGCCTGGTTCGTGCAAATGTTCGAGGTCGCCTTTTCGCGGCGGATGTGCTGCTCGCGCGCCGCCAGCGTGAGGCAAAATGCCCGGTTCCCACGCGTGTCCTTAGTCTCGCCCACGATGCGGCCCGGCATCTGGCGCATGAATTTCTCCTTGGTCGCGATGATGCCGGCGAACGGCCCGCCGTAGCTGGGCGGGATGGCGAACGATTGCAGTTCGCCCGCCACGATATCGGCATCGCGCGGCGGCTCGAGAATTCCCAACGAAACCGCTTCGGCGAAGATATAAATGAGGAGTGTCCCGTGCCGGTGCGCGATCTCGGCCGCCCGCTGCCAATCCTCTATGATCCCGAAGAAATTGGGCGATTGAACGATTACGGCCGCGGTTTCATCGTCGATCTTGCTTTCGAGATCCGCGAGGTCGAGCGAACCGCTCGCGCGATCATAGTCGACTTCGACGATCGGCATCGCCCGGTGCCGCGCATACGTCGCGAGCACTTCTCGATATTCCGGGTGTACGGTGCGGGCAACCAGAATTCGATCGCGGCGCGTCAGCCGCATGGCCATCATGGCGGCTTCGGGAACCGCCGTCGAGCCATCGTACATGGACGCGTTGGCCACTTCCATGCCCGTGAGCTGGCACATCATGGTCTGAAATTCGAAGATGGTGGTCAGCGTGCCTTGGGAAATTTCGGCCTGATAGGGCGTGTACGAAGTCAAGAACTCGGCGCGCGAAACCACTGTGTCCACCAACACCGGCCTGTAATGCCGGTACACACCAGCGCCCAGGAACGAGGCACAATCGTGCGCGCATTCGCCCCCGCACGCGCGAAAATAATCCACAATTTCGTACTCGGATTTACCGGGCGGAAGATCGAGCGGCCGGTTGAGCCGAACTTCCGCCGGCAGGTGCGCGAACAAATCCTCAACCGAAGCAACGCCCAGCGCCTGGAGCATCTCGCGGCGCTCGAGGTCGGATTTCGGTAAATAGCGCACGAGCAGACCGGCGTGAGGACTTAGTGCCCGGTCTCCTCCTCCGCCACGTACTTTTCGTAATCCACCGCGGAGAGCAGCCCCTGGATTTCCCCGGGAGCCGAGAGCCGGATCTTCACCAGCCAGCCGTCGGCATGCGGGCTCTCATTCAGCTTCTCGGGCGCCGACGCCAGCGCGTCGTTGATCTCGATCACGTCGCCTGAAACCGGCGCGTAGATGTCGGAAACCGCTTTTACCGACTCCACCGATCCCATCACTTTGCCTTGCTCCAATTTGGCGCCAGCGCGCGGCAGATCGACGTAAACGATGTCGCCGAGCTGCTGCTGCGCATAATCCGTGATGCCCACGGTGCCCGTGGAGCCGGACACGCGAACCCATTCGTGCTGCTTGGTGTAGTGCAGATCGTTTGGATGCATTAGGTCACTCTGCTGATAAAATCGCCCGCTTATAGAATGGCACTCGTACGGTGACGGCGTCGACCGGCTGGTTGCGGACCATCACCTGGATCCTCTCTCCCACAGCGGCCTTATCGGCTGCAAGGTAGCACATTCCGATGTTCTTCTTGAGCGTGGGCGACGGGCCGCCGCTGGTCACCCATCCGGCCGGAGCGCCGTCCAGGAAGACTTCGTAATCGTCCCGCCCGATGCCGCGTCCGGTCATTTCGAAACCGATCAGCTTGCGCGTAGCACCTTGCTCTTTTTGCCGCACGAGCGCCGCGCGCCCGATGAAGTCGCCCTTGTCCAGCTTCACAATCCAATCCAAGCCGGCTTCGAAGGGCGTGATGGCGGCGTGAATTTCGTGGCCGTACAGCGCCATACCCGCTTCGAGGCGCAGGGTGTTGCGCGCGCCCAAGCCGCAGGGTTTGACGCCGAATTCCCGGCCGGCTTCGAGGATCGCGTTCCAAATCCGTTCGGAGTACTCGGGCGGGAAATAGATCTCAAAGCCGTCCTCGCCGGTGTAGCCGGTGCGCGCGATGCGTGCGCGAACTCCCAAAATCGAATTGTCGATGAAATGGTAATAGCGAATGGCGCCGAGATCGGCTCGCGTGAGCCTGGCCAGCGTCGGGAGCGCGCGCGGGCCCTGGATCGCGAGCTGCGTATACCGGTCGCTGGTGAGCTCGGGCTTCACGCGAAACCGATCCACGCTTACGATGTGCGCGAAATCTTTCTCCTGGTTCGCCGCGTTCACGCACAAAAAATAATGTTCGTTGGTGACCTTGTGCACCAGAATGTCGTCGACGAATCCGCCGTGGCCATACAGCAGCGCCGAATACTGCGCCTGCCCAAGCTTCAGCTTCGCGACGCCGTTCGTGGTGACGAAATCGGTGAACGCACCCGCATCCGGCCCCTGGATTTCGATTTCGCCCATGTGGCTCACATCGAACAGGCCCACCGCGGTGCGAACCGCGGCGTGCTCATCGAGAATACCGGAATACTGCAGCGGCATCTCCCAACCGCCGAAATCCACCATTCGGGCGCCCATCCGGACGTGCGTTGAGTGCAGGGCTGTGGTTTTGAGCGTCGCGGCGGGTTCGAATCCCGTGGGCACTAACTCGATTTTATCAACCGCCGCGAATCAGGCCGGCCCAATTATTTGGGCGCTGCCGGTTTGGCGGCCGGCGCTGCAGTGCTGGCGTCATAGGCTTCAATGACTTCCTTGGTGATGTCGATCCCCGCGGAGGCGTAAAGCACCGGACTCGCGTTGGCTCCCACGTCCACCACCATGGTGTAGCCGTTGTCGTGCGCGTAGCGCTGCACTACGGCCAGGATTTTCGATCCCAACTGCTCCAGGATCTTTTGTTCATCGGTTTCGAGTTCGGTTTGCGCATCTTCCATGGCGCGTTGCACCGTTTTGCGCTTGGCGGCGATGCTGGCGTAAAGCGCGTTCCTCGCAGAATCGCTCAGGGTGTTTGCGCCCTTATTCAGTTGATCCTGGAGTGCGAGGATTTCGCTTTGCTTTTGGTCGAATTCCTTGCTTTTGGCAGTGCGTTTGGC
>JASIGB010000158.1:0-4829 GCA_030045355.1 Bryobacteraceae bacterium | reverse complement strand
AGTTCGTCCAAATCGCCGTTGGCGGGCCAAGCCAGTATTGAAAGCGCCGAAAGCGGCCGCCCGCCCATGGCGTAAACGTCGCTCAAGGCATTGGCAGCCGCGATTGCTCCGAATGTGTACGCGTCATCGACGATCGGAGTGAAAAAATCCACCGTCTGAACCAAGGCACACTCCGGCGTCAGCTTGTACACGCCGGCATCGTCGGCGGTGTCAAAGCCCACCAGCACGTTTTCGTTCGCCCAGCGCGGGACGCGGGCGAGCACTTGGTCCAAAACCTTTGGACTCAGCTTCGACGCTCAACCCGCCGCGGTCGTGTGCGCGGTCAGGCGGCCTTTGGTTTGTGGAGGCACGAGACCAGAATACTAGGAATACGAGGGAGACAAGGGAGACCAGGAATACACTAAACGACGTGCAGCCCAAAGCAAGAAACTTGCAGGACTTGCTGGTCTGGCAGAAAGCCCGTGCTCTAACCCTTGCGGTCTATCGGACAACGGCCAGTTTTCCTAAGCACGAGCTTTTCGGTCTTTCCTCCCAGCTACAGCGGGCGGCTGTCTCCGTACCTGCGAACATTGCTGAAGGCTTCAAGCGACGTGGCCGCGTGGATAAAGCACGATTCTTGAACGTTGCCCAAGCTTCTCTTGAGGAATGCCGCTACTATCTGATCCTGACCCAAGATCTCGGCTATTCGGATACTAATTCCCTGTTGGGTTTGCTCGACGAGACCAGCCGTTTTCTGGATCGCTACCTCCATTCCTTGTCTTCCTCGTCTCCCTCGCATTTCTACTCTACCCGCAGCGCCGGAGCAGGCTCCGGCTAGCGGTAGAGCATAAAATACACCACCACCCCCGTCACGCTCACATACATCCAAATCGGCCACGTCCACTTCGCGATCGCCCGATGCCGCTTCACGTCCATACGCAGGCCGCGCCGCAGCGTGATGATCGCGAGCACGGGCGTCGCAACGGCGAGGATCGTGTGCGTGGTCAGGATGGTCAAGTAAATTGCGTGCCGCGCGCCGGTGTGCTGGTCATATATCACTCCCGCGATCGCGTGATGCACCAGGTAGCTGATCAGAAACACCACCGACACGCCGAACGCCGTCAGCATCACGCGCCGGTGCGCCTGGATGCGCTTTTGCCGGATCAACGCAAACCCGATCCCAAGCAGCACGGCCGCGATCGCGTTCAGCGTCGCGTTCACGGCCGGGAGCGTATGTACATCCATCAGGTGCGCTGTGCGTCGAGCGCCTTCACGTCCGCGATCACCTGGGGAATCGAAGACTGGTCCGAGGTGTCGTAATAGCCGCGAATGCGCCCCTGCCGGTCCACCAGCACAAAGCGCGTGCTGTGCTGCAGCGTGCCGTCGATATTGCCCAGCTTGAATGCATCGCGATCCAGCATCTGCAGCGTCGCTACCGGCCCGGTGAGGAAATACCACATCGCGGCCGAAGCTCCATGCACTTGCGCATACGCCGCCAATACCTTCGGCGTGTCCTGGGCCGGGTCGATGGTGAACGAAACCAGCCGGACATCGCCCAGCTTCGAAACCGCCTGCTGTACTTCATGCATCTGCGAGGTCATGCGTGGGCACGGCCCCGGGCACGTGGTGTAAATGAAATCCGCGACCCAGATTTTCCCGGCCAAGACGCTGCTATCGAAGGCCTGGCCGCTCTGCGCGGTCAGTTCGAAATGCGGAACATCGCCGAAAATCTCCAGTTGCGTGGCCGGATGCGAGCACCCAACGAGCGCGAAAGCTATGGTGGGAACCAATAAGTGCTTCATAAGGCCATAAACTTCATGCCGGCCGGTCCATCAACATCAAACTAAACAATACCGGCAGGTACACCACCGACGCCAGCAACACGCGCCGCGCCTGCTGCCGCGTGCGATCCGCGCCGATGCGCAGGCTGTAGTACAGGAAGCCCAGCCCCAGCGCCAGCGCGCCATAGAAATAGACGTTGCCGGCCATCGCGAAGAACTTCGGCATCAGGCTGATGGGAATCAGCGCCAGCGAGTAAAGCAAAATGCGCCGCGCCGTCGAGCGGCCGTCCGGCTCCACTACCGGCAGCATGCGAATGCCCGCACGCGCGTAGTCTTCCTTGTACATCCACGCGATGGCGTAAAAATGCGGGAACTGCCACAGCAGCAGAATCGCGAACAGAATCCACGCGTCCCAGGTCAACGTGCCGCTGGCTGCGGCGAAACCAATCAGCGGCGGCATCGCGCCGGGAATCGATCCCACGGTGGTCGAATGCGGCGACCGCCGTTTGAGCGGCGTGTATACGCACAAATAAAGCGTCAGCGTGAAGAATCCCAGGATCGCGCATAGCAAATTCGCGCCTAGCCATAATTCCATGAAGCCGGCGGCCGAGATCACCAGGCCGAAGATGAGCGCGCGCCCCGCGTTCAGGCGCCCAGCGGGCAGCGGACGAGCCTGAGTGCGCCGCATTTTGGAATCGGCCTCGCGCTCCATCCATTGATTCAGCGCGGCGGTTCCCGAGGCGATCAGCCCGGTTCCGATGATGGTATGGAGCAGAGTCAGCCAGTGCCACCCGCCCTTGGCGCCAAAGAAGTACCCGACGCCGGTGCTCATCAGGATGAGCCACGTGATGCGCGGCTTGGTGAGCGCAATGTAGTCCTTGATCAAGAAAGGGTTTCCGAAACCTTAACTTATTACACTACCACAGCCTGGCAACAGTCAGGCAATATATTTTACGGTCAAAGCGCAAAAGAGGGCCGAACCGGCCCGACGTTCCTGAGCCAGCGGCTCAGCGTTCATTAGACAGATGCTACCGAAGAGGAGTTGCTCGCAAAGGCACGCTCGGCGTCGGCGACGGTGGCGTAGGACGGCAGGAGTTTGGCGACCCCGGTCATTTCCAGCAGCACGCCGACGCGCTCGGAGATGCCCACAGCCGCGAATTTCACGCCGATGCGCTGCGTGTGTGCCCAGTGGCTGAGCACGATCCCCAGGCCCGCCGAATCGATGTAAGGCACGCCGGTGAAATCGACGATGGTGCTCTTCAAGTCCGGCTGGCGTACGGCAGTCTGGAAGTCGAACAGCGTCTGCATGGTGAGCGGTCCGGTGAGCGCGAAAACGGTGACATCGCTCGCCGCGCCGGGCTTCCGCTCGATTTGGATTTGGTCCATGGGGAGCATTCTATATTACGTATGTGACGGTAGCGTTACAGAGCATTGTAGCTCATGGTGCGGTCCTGCCGCTTCTATGCCGGTCTCTGATCGGTTTTATTCGCGGAAATTCCATAATGAACTTATTCGGGGCAAGAAACTTCACTGTTGCGACTGGATACACCTCTGGCTCCCCGTTGAGCACAACGTAGCTCACCGTAAAGCTTAACGTCATTCCCGAGCATTTCGGGTCGTACCGCGCGCCGTAACGAAATATACCCTCCAAATCGAGGTTTAGCAGTTTCTTTGCGGAATCGAAGCGGACCGAGGACACCTCGCCCTTGTGGCCCAGAGTTAGGAAAATGCTCCCGGTCGCCGGCGCGAATCCCATGTCTTGAGGAGTGAAGCGTGGCATGGTTAGCTCTTGGACACAGCTCATGGGTGTCTGGGAGCTCGCAAGGCCCACAGGCAACGACGCGAACAACACGGAGTAGCAGAGACGGTTCATCGTGATCATTTTATTCCGCCGCTGCAATCCATCGCCCAATTCCGACCGCTCATCCGATTCCTGCGACCCCCATCCGAACCCCGCTCGGATTCCGCGCCTCCCCGCCTATTCTGTACTCGAAAGGAGTCCGTCATGAAACTTCAAAAAACAACCCTCGCCGCCGTCGCGATCCTCAGCGCCGGCGTTCTCCTCAGTCAGGACCGTTTCGACTTCCAGGTCCGCAACTACTTCTTTGCCGGTCTCGCCGGCGACCGCGCCTCGCTCGACAAAGGCATGAAAATCTGCGAAAACATCTTGGCGAGCGACCCCAAGCAGCCCGAAGCCCTGGTCTGGCACGGCACCGGCCTGGTTACCGAATCGCGCCAGGCGTTCGAAAAAGGCGACCAGAAAACCGGCGGCGAGCTGTGGCAGCGCGGGCTGGATGAAATGGATCAGGCGGCCGAGCTCGCGCCCAACGATCTCGGCGTGCGCATCGTGCGCGGAGCCGTGCTGCTGGTGGCGTCGCAATATTTGCCCCAGGAGACCGCCCGCCCTTTGATCGAGAAAGGCGTGAGTGATTACGAGAAAGCCTACTCGGTTCAAGGGCCGGATTTAAGCCAGCTCGGCACGCACAAAAGCGGCGAGCTGATGATCGGCCTGGCCGACGGTTACGCACGCCTCGGCCAAACGGATAAGGCGGAGCAATGGTTTGAGCGTATTCAAAAGGACCTGCCCGAAACGCCTTACGCCAAGTCCGCCACCACTTGGCTATTGACCAAGAATCTCGCCCCGCGCGACGCCGGCTGCCTGAGCTGCCACACCAGCTCGGCGCAAGCGAGTAAGTAAGATAGAGATTACGGCTGCCATGAACGCGCGAGTTTGCTTCAAGACCCTCCGGAATGCCGTGCTTTGGGACTCGGCCTTCGCCCTCGTCCCGGCGATTCTGCTCTTTACAATGAATCCCGGCATGTCGGGGCGCCAGCTCCTGGTCGAGTTCGGCTTCTGCTGGGTCTACTCAAATTGCATCGGTAGCATCGCGTTCCTGCTGATTCCGCGAGTCTGGGAGCAGGCGCGGTGCTTACCGGAAGTCTTGCAGTGGGTCTTTCGCGTATGCGCGATGCTCGCGGCCTGCTTCGCCGGCTGTCTCGCCGCCGGTCTTGTATTCGTCGCCTTACGCTGGCAGCCGCTGAATGCTTATTGGCCGCAATTCTTCGGCT
>JASIGB010000157.1:0-3632 GCA_030045355.1 Bryobacteraceae bacterium | reverse complement strand
GTGCTGACGGCGATCGCGCCGGTGATGGCGGCGTCGAAGATCGATTTGACGAGTGCGCTGCAGGAAGCCTCCGGGCGGGCCACCGGATCCCGCGGCCATCAGCGATTGCGCGGCGCGTTTGTGATGGCGGAGATCGCGATGGCGATCATTCTTCTTGCCGGCTCCGGGCTGCTGATCCGCAGTTTCGTTCGGTTGGCGTCGTCGGAGCTTGGTTTCCATGCGCACGGCGTTTGACCATGCGCGTCTCCTTGCCTTTCACATTCGATGGTCCCACGGAGCCCGAAAGGCAGAGACAGACCAAGTTCCTCAATCAACTATTAGAGAGCGCGCGGCGATTGCCTGGCGTGGATGCGGCCGCGATTGGGGACGTGCTGCCCGGATCCGGCGTGTTTCGTTCGGCGTTGGGCGTGGTGATCGAAGGGGAAGCGGCGCCACCGCCTCCGGGTGGACGGCCGACGATCCCAGTGACTTCGGTGAGCGCGGGCTATTTTCGGACGCTCGGAATTCCGGTCTTGCGCGGGCGGCCGATCACGGAGGAAGATCGCGAAGCTGCGCCGTTAACGGTAGTGATCAACCAGGCCTTTGCGGACCAATTTTTCCCCGGCCGCAATGCGGTCGGGAAACGCATGCGGCTGGGAGGCGGCAACGCGTGGGCTCAGGTTGTCGGAGTCGTCGGCAATGTGCGGGAGAAGCTCCGGCTGGCGCCTCAACCGGGCATTTATCAGTCATTCCAGCAGTTCTCCGATCCGGAGAATATGCTCATTCTGAAGTCCAGCGCGCCACGAGCGCTGGTTGCGGCCGCGACCAAAGTGGTGCATGCGATCGATTCGAGTGTTCCCGTGGACGATGTCGCGACCATGGATGAGCGCATTGCGGAGTCTCTTTCGAACGATCGCGCGAACATGCTGCTGATGGGCATCTTCGCGGCGCTGGGACTGGTTCAGGCGGCGATCGGGATCTTCAGCGTGATCGCGTACGTGGTGAGCCGGCGGACGCACGAAATCGCGATACGGATGGCGCTCGGAGCGCGGCCGCGCGAAGCGTTCGGGCTGGTGTTGCGGCACGGGATCATCCTGACCGGATCGGGTGTCGGAATCGGCCTGCTGGGTGCGTTCTTCGCCACGCGCACCTTGCGCAAGCTGCTGTATGGCGTCACGCCCGGCGACCCGGTCGCGTTCGCGGCGGCGATTGTGCTGCTCGCGCTCGTCGCGATGGCGGCTTGCTATCTGCCGGCGAAAAGAGCTGCGCGGCTCGAACCTGCCATCGCGCTGCGCCACGACTAAATTACGATTTTCTTTGCAAGTAGTAATGGACTGCGGGGGTCACGATGAGCGAGAGGATCATCGACGCGGCGATGCCGCCGATCACCGCGATGGCCAGCGGCTGCAGCATCTCGGATCCGGCGCCGATGGCGAGGGCGAGGGGAAACATTCCCGCGGTGGTTGCCAGCGCGGTCATCAGAATCGGGCGGAGGCGGCGCTCGCCGGCCAGGATCATGGCCTGTTCGGGCGCGGCGCCCGCAGCCCGATATTTCTGATCGGCGTCCAAAAGCAGAATGCCGTTCTTGGCCACGATGCCGATCACCATGATCAGCCCCATGAACGACGAAATGTTGAAGGTCGTTTTGGTGACCAGCAGCGCAAGGAAGACGCCGGAGGTGGAAAGCAGGGCCGAGGCGAGAATGGCGATGGGAGCGCCGAAGCTCGAGAATTCGAACAGCAGTACCGTGAACACCAGAGCGATCGCCAGGGCGAGCACGACCAGGAGATCGTGGAAGGACTTTTGCTGCTCCTCGTATTGGCCGCCGTAGACGATACGGATGGCGCCGGGGAGGTTCAGGCCGGCCACTGCTGTTTTCACCGCGTCGATACCGGCGCCGAGATTCAGGTCCTCCAGGCGGGCCGTGACGGTCAAATCGCGCTGCATATTTTCGCGCAGAATTTCCGTTTGGCCGGGAAGCTGCTGAATGGTGGCCAGCGATCCGAGCGTCGCGCGGCTGCCGGATTGGCTGGAGAGCAGTGTGTTGCGTATGGCCTCCACGGAGGCGCGCGTAGATTCGGGAAAACGGACGCGAATGGTGTATGCCCGGCCGTTCACTACCATCGGCGCGGCGGCGGGCTCGCCTTGTAGAACGGCGCTCGCGTCCAGCTCCACCTCATCGGCCGTGAATCCAGCTCGCGCCGCCACTGCGGGATCGACGTGAAACTCCATGGCCGGTCCGCTGATGGTGTTTTCGACACCGTTCTCGACGTCGACAACGCCGTGGATTTTCTTGATGGCGCCGGCGATGCGCGGGCCCCACTGGCGCAGCAGATTGGCGTCGGGCGAGAAAAGCTTGATCACGATAGGCTCGGGCGCGCTGGTCAAGTCGCCGATTTCATCCTGCAAACGCTGCGCGAACTCCACGTCGAGAGTGGGGACCTCGGTGGTTACCCGCTGGCGCACATCGGCGATCACGTCTTCGATGCTGCGTGAGCGTCGATCTTTCAGTTTCACCGTGAAATCGCCGGTGTTGGCTTCGGTGACGGCGGCCAGACCAAGCTGCAGGCCCGTGCGCCGCGACGTCGTCTCCACGTCGGGCGTCTGCTGAAGGATTTTCTGCACCTCTTCGAGCAGCCGGTTGGTATTGGCAAGCGAGGAGCCGGGCGGCGCGATGTAATCCAAAACAAAAGTGCCTTCGTCGATGGACGGCAGCAGATCCGAGCCCAGAGCGTTGTAACAGAAATAGGAAGCGACGACCAACGCAACACAAAAAAGGGCTGTGGCCCAGGGCCGTTCGAGCGCCACGCGTAGCACACGCCCGTAGACGCGAATGACGCGGCCCAATAATCCAGGCTGCTCGGCCGGCGCGTGGGCGGCTTCGCGCGGCTTGCGCAAGAAGTAGTGGCTGAGCGTGGGGGTCCAGGTGAGCGCGAGGCCGAGCGAAGTGAGCAACGCGATACCGACCGTGATGGCCAGCGCGCGAAAGAACGATCCCGTGACGCCAGTAATGGAGATCAGCGGCAGAAACACGACGATGGGCGTGAGCGTCGAGCCGACCAGCGGCAGGCGAATCTCGCGCATCGCGCTGCGAATGGCGTCCGCGCGGCTTTGGCCCGCATCGCGATGCAGCACGATGTTTTCCACCACGACGATGGCATCGTCGATCACCAATCCGACGGCGGCAGCGAGCCCGCCCAGCGTCATTAGATTGAAGCTTTGGCCCACTATCCGCAGCGCGATAAAGGTGATGGCGATGGTGGCGGGAATCACCAGGCCGGCGACGATGGAACTGCCCCAATCGCGCAGAAACAGCACCAGAATGATGGCGGCCAGGATGAGACCGATCAGGATGGCATCACGAACGCTTTGGATCGACGCCTTAACCAGGTCGGACTGATCGATAAATGGCGCCAGCGTTACGCCTTTGGGCAGCGTTTTGCGCAGACTTTCAATTTCTGCGTGCACTTCGTCGGCCACCTGGACGGTATTGCTGTCGGGCTGGCGATTGATGTTCAACAATACGGCGGGTTTTCCGTCGGCCTGAACGACGGTGTAAACGGGCTTGACGGACGGCAGCACGGCGCCGAGGTCGCCGACGCGGACGGGAATTCCTGCTGGCGTGGTTTTGACGACGATCCTCGCGATCTCGG
>JASIGB010000156.1:0-7722 GCA_030045355.1 Bryobacteraceae bacterium | reverse complement strand
GTCCATTCACCGAGTAACTCATGGCCCCGTTCGTCACATCGCCGCCCGCATTTACGCGCCAGAGTTCGTTCCCGGTCCGCGCATCGAGCGCCCAGAAATAACCCTCGCGTCCGCCGGTGAAAAGCAGGTCCGTCGCCGTTGTGAGAATGCCCGCCATCGTGACGTCGGTCATCTTGAATTCCCATTTGCGCTCGCCGGTCTGGGGGTCGAACGCGCTCACGGCGCCGTAGCCTTCCTCCTCGGTTTTGAAGTCGGGCTGCAAATTCACCGCGCCCATGGGATTGTTGCCGACACCCTTGGGAAAAGCGCCGAGTTTGGCGATGGTCGCGGTGTTCTCCCACAGCGGAAGGTAGAACCAGCCGGTGCGCGGGCTGAAGGAGGGCGGATACCAGTTGGTGGCGCCGAGCACGGTGGGCATGAGGAGCGTGCCCTCGGGCGAAGGCACTTTGCCCGGAACGCGCATGGGCCGGCCTTTTTCGTCGAATCCGTTCATCCAATTCACCTTGACGAACGGTTTGCCCAGAAGAAATTCGCCGGAGGTGCGGTCCATGACGTACATCAGGCCATTGCGGTTCGCCCACAGCATCACTTTGCGCGGCGCGCCTTTCCAATCGATGTCGGCCAGCACGGGGACCTGTGTGGCGTCGTAATCCGTTTCGTCGTGCGGGGTGAATTGATAAAACCATTTCAGCTTGCCTGTGTCGGCATCGAGCGCGAGCACCGAATCGCTATAGAGGTTGTCGCCCAGACGCTTGCGGCCGTCCCAATCCGGCGCCGGGTTTCCGGTGCCCCAAAACGTGAGATTGGTTTCCGGATCGTAGGAGCCGGTGTTCCAAATCGCGGCGCCGCCTTTTTTCCAAGAATCGCCCGACCAGGTGCCGAAATTCGGTTCGCCCGGCTGCGGGATGGTGTGGAAGCGCCAAACCTCTTTGCCGGTCTTGGTATCAAAGGCCGCGATGAATGCGCTGACACCGCGGTCGCCACCCGCAGTGCCGACAATCACCTTGTCCTTGACGATTAGCGGCGCATGCGTGATGGCGTAGGCCTCCTCCACCGGCGCCACCGTGGTGTTCCACAGCACCTGCCCGTTCTTGGCGTCGATAGCGAGCAGATGCGCGTCGATGGTCCCCATGAACAGGGTGTCGCCCAGGATCGCCAGACCGCGATTCACGCGCCCGCAGCACGGGCCGGCCTTGGGATGCGGGCTATAGTTCAATGTCCAGAAGATGCGGCCGGTGGCGGCATCGAGCGCGATCACGTCGTCGGGCGCCTGCACGGTGTACAGGACGCCATCCACCACCAGCGGCGTGGCTTCGAATTTCTCGAGCGACTTGGCCTGAAACACCCATTGCAATTCGAGCTGATTCACGTTCTCCGGCGCGATTTGCGTGAGCAGGCTGTAGCGCTGGCTGAACGTCGTCCCCGAATAGGTGAGCCAGTTTTGCGGCTCGCTGCTGGAGTGCAGGATGCGATCGAAGGTGACCGGGCCGGAGTCTTGCTGCGCGATTAGCAGCGCCGCGGTGACGGCGAGGGCGCAAGCGAGTCCCGGAATGGACAAAGCTCTCATGATGGGGCCAGTATACTACCGTAGCGTCGCGCGGGGTTCAAAGCGTGATCCAGCGGCTAGCTTGACTGGCTGGGCACGGTAGAATTGTCACACGAAAGCCGCAAAGGAACGCGTCAGAACCGTATCCAAAGTGGTCGGCGGAATCTCCATCGTCGTATTCCTCTTCGCCTTTCTTAACGATGCCCGTCAGGCTTGGACGCTCGGGTCACTTACGATTAGCGTGTTGTCTTGGGGCGCCCACATATGGTCTGAACCGCATGAGCCGCGGCCCACTCCGCTTTGGGCGAAAACTGTGCTGACGGTGTGGGTTGTAACGCTTCCGGTGACGCTCCTGTTTGTCTCACTATCGGGGATGGCTGGCGAGAGCGGGTACAACCTGGCGGTCTATGTCGTTATTTGGTCGGCAGTCACTTATCCGGTGCGCATTGTCGCAGCGTTTGTCTCCAGACGCAAACTCCCGCTACTTGTTTTCCTGCCTTGCCTTAACATCATCCTTTGGCTCTTGGCGGGATCGGTGCCTCCTCATTGAGGCGTTCATCCCAGCAAAGACCGGCTTGCGATATGCTTCTGAGGGAGGTGTGCATGAAAATCGGCTGGGAAATCGACCGGCGTGCGTTTATCGCGGGATTGGGCGGAGTGGCGGCGGTGGCGGCCATGACTGACGAGGCCAAGGCCGAAGCGCTGGAGCACCATCTGATGCTGCAAGTGCAGGCGGCCAACGAAGCCGCCGCGAGCAGCGAAGCGAGCGCCGAGAAGAAGTTTCCGAGCGCGGCCGAAATCGATGCGAAAATCGACACGCAGCCGATGCGGCGCGGCGTGGGCAATCTCTTCGTTTCGCACACCGGCAACGTGAAGCGGCTTGCAGCGATGCCCGAGAAGCCGACGATCGAGGATTTCTTCCGGCTGCGCTTCATGGCCACGTCGAACCATTGCCTGCAAAGCGCCAATCGCGCCATGCAGAACGGCATGTCGGAAGAGATCATCCTGGCGTGCCTGCTGCACGACACGGTGCAGGAGCTCATCAAGGTGGATCACGGCTGGTGGGGCGCGCAGATGTACGAGCCGTACGTGCCGGAGAAGGTGTCGTTTGCGATCCGCTATCACCAGGCGCTGCGCTTCTACGAAGACAAAGAGCACGGCTACGAGTATCCCGATCTCTACCGGCGCGTCTTCGGATACGACTACAAACCCGAGCCGTACATCGAGGCGACATACCAAATGGTGCGGGCGCACAAGTGGTATCTGGAGCCGCGCATGGTGACGGTGAACGATCTCTACGCGTTCGAGCCGGGCGTGCACCCGCAACTCGAGCAATTTCTCGACATCGTCGGGCGGCACTTCAAGCAGCCAAAGGAAGGGCTAGGATACGATAAGAGCCCGGTGGCGCACATGTGGCGGTCAATCGCGCGGCCGGACGCACCGTTATAAAGCGCTCGCCGGAAGCGCTCGCGTTTGCTCGCGCGCGATTGGCGGGGGCGCGGCTCGTCACCTCGTCGCACGGGATTGGCATTGGCGGCCCAATTCGGACAAATCAACGAGAGACAAATAATCGGCGTCAGCCCGCGCGAGCGCCTACTGCAGCTGCGCGATCGCCCCGATTACTTCGGCCGGCTTCTCAAACGGAACCACGTGCCCGGCTTGCGGGATCATGACGATTTCCGAGCCGCGGATGCCGCGCTGGAACGCCTGCGCATAGACCGGTGGGATCAGCTTGTCGCCCTCGCCCCAAATCAGCATGGTCTTGGCTTTGATGCGATAGAGGCGCGAGGCGAGCCCGCGCTCAGGGATGGGGAACAAGATCTTCCCGGCCGCGCCGAGCTGCCGCGCGTTCTGCACCAGGAACGCCTGTAGGAATTTCGGATCGCTCATGTCGGTGCCCGCGCTCATCAGTTTCGCGCCTGCCTCGGCGTCATAGAACAGATAGCCCGGGAGCTGGTAGGGCATCATGGCGAAAATATCGGCGATGGGATGCTCGTCGAGCCACAGGCCAGCGGAAGCGATCAGCGCGAGGCGCGAGACGTCGTTGGGAGCGACGGCCGCCATTTCGCTGGCGATCATGCCGCCCATCGAAAGGCCGGTGAGGATCGGGTCTTTGATGCCGAGCCGGTCCACGACGTCCCAGGTGTGCAGCGTGAAATCCAGCATGTCGCGCAACTCGGGGCATTCTTCGCTATCGCCATAACCGGGAACCAGCGGCGCATAGACGTGAAATTTCTGCGCTAGCGAATCCAGGAAGCCGAGATCCATATCGAGCCCGCCCGCGCCATGCAGGAACACCAGCGGACGGCCCGCGCCGCCTTCGTAGTAGCGCACGGGAACGCGCTCGGTCTGAACGGTTTTCAATTCCATGATTACCGCTCCGCTCCGACTGGCTCGGATTCCACGGGCAGTGCGCCCGGCGTGGCACGCTTGGCCAGCGGCTTGCACCAGAAGCGGCCGTCGTCGGCGTACTCCGGGAACATCTTGCGCAGCTTGGGGATCACCTTTTCGCCAAACAGCCGCGTCGAGTGCATGCACTTGTCCGCCGGCATGTCGCCGATTTGCATCAAACAGAAAATGTTCCCGACGCGCAGATTCTTGATGAGCTCTTCCATGCGCTGCGTCACGGTCTCGGGGCTGCCCGCGATCACGCTGCCGTTTTCGACGAGTTCTTTGTAGGGCAATTCCTGGAACATGGTGTGCGGCGCATACTGCGACAGAATGCCCTTTTGAATGGTCTTGATGGTGCGATATCCGGGTGCATCGGCGAAGGCCGGGAAAATATGCAGGCAGCGATTGTAGAAATAACTGACGTGCTTGGCGTAGAGGCGCTCAGCCTCCGCATCGGTCTCGCCCACGCAGATGGTTTGCGCGAATCCCGCGCGGTAAGGCGACGTATCGGGTGCGTTGCGCTCCGCCACGCGATCCCAATAGCCTTGCATCAGCGCCTGGCCGCGGATGTAGCCGCCGAAGCTCAAATACGAATAGGAATAAGTGTTGTCGATGCAAAAATCGAAGGTCTCGAGCGAGCCCCCGCCGGGGATGTGAATGGGCGGATGCGGCTGTTGGATGGGGCGCGGCCAGGGATTTACGTAGCGCAGCTTGGTGTAGCGGCCGTTGAAGGCGAAGGGCTCGGGCTCGCTCCAAGCGCGCCGGATCAGCTCATGCGCCTCGCGATATTTTTCGCGTGTGAGGCCGGGGATGGTCCCGTAGCAATAATTCGTATCCATCGATGTCCCGACCGGGAAGCCCGCCACCAGGCGGCCGCCCGAAATGCAATCCAGCATCGCGAACTCTTCGGCCACACGAATGGGCGGATTATAGAGGGCAATCGATGCGCCCAGCACCACCAGCGCGACGTTGTCGGTGCGGCGCGAAAGAGCCGCGGCGATGATATTGGGCGACGGCATCAACCCATAGGCGTTCTGGTGATGCTCGTTGACGCCGATGCCGTCAAAACCCTGCGTGGCCGCGTATTCGAGCAGGTCGAGATAGTTGTTGTAGACTTGGTGGCCCTTGGCCGGATCGAAGAGCTGGGGATCGATATCCACCCAAACCGAGTGGTGCTTTTCGCGAAAGTCGTCGGGCAGATACGGCCACGGCATCAGGTTGAACCAAGTGAATCGCATGAGGTCCTCTATGTCAGAACGGACCTCAGCGTACCACATTTGCCCTGACTGCATGCAGCGGCGGCGCGACGATGCGCGGCGTTTACTTGTCGGACTTATCCGACGGCGCGCCGGTTCCGGCCGAGCCCACGAAGAGCTTGCGGCCATCCGGGAACGTGATGTCGCGGCCGTTCATCTTATTGCTTTCATCCTTGGATTGATAGCCGTCCACGACGATCTCGGTGCCGGGCGGAAGCGAGTTCTTAGTAAAACCGTTTCGCAGCAAAGTGTTCGGACTGCCACCTTCCACCATCCAACTGGTGACAGTGCCGTCGGGATTCTTTACGTCGATGTGGATCCAGGCGTGCGGGTTGATCCATTCCATCTTGGTCACCACGCCGTGTAGCTTGATCGGCTTGTTGGCATCGAATTCAGCAGCAAACGCGTGGTGCGCCCAAACGGGCGCCGCGCTCACCAGCAAGCCTACGGCGGCAATTGCGATTGCTAGATTCTTTCGCATCAGGATAGCTCCTTCCGGTTGCAGTCTATTAGATCACTTTCCGGATCTGTTTTCAGCGGCGCGAGCGCCGGCCAGAATGTCCACCAGCGCGTAATTGCCTTCCTGACAAGCGTACTCGAAGACCGGGCCTTTCGACCGGGTCATCGGAATCTGCGCGGTCCACGGCCGGGTGAACGCCGTGGGATCGTCCACGGTGAATTCGTAGCGGATCAGATTCGGGTTCACGGGCGTGAAGCGCTCGACCAGATGCAGATTTTCGTCCGCGCCTCGGAAGCGGGTCTTATCGGTGAAATTGGTGGTGTCCACGACCAGCGTGTTGCCTTCCCAGTGTCCGCGGGGGTCGCCCATCCACTGGCGGATGCTGGGAGGAAGATGCGGGCGGCCGTCGAGCGGAATCATGCGCACATCATGAATCATCTCGACCTCGATCGCCACCATATCCTTGGTCTGCACGATCTGATATTCGTTGTTATAAAAACTCGGCAACATGGGCGGCCCGGCGGTGGGCCAGAGCAGGCAGCGCTCCTGGATGGAGCGATTCTCCGGGCCGTCGGTCGAATGATCGCGGTTGTACGCGAGCTGGTCGTCAAGTCGCTTTTGCGCTGCGGGCGTGAGCGCGGGAATGCGGCCGTCCGGCGGATCGCTGATGAGCGACGTGCGCAGTCCGCCAACGACCTTCGTGCCGCGGTCCCACCAGAATTGGTTGTAGGCGTGGCCCACGTCGGCCTCGGGATTCGACTCGCGATTATCCGCGTTGTTGCGCTGGTTGACTTCCTTCTCGTACTTCGCGGCTTCTTCGGGCGTGAACACGGCCTTGGTGCCGAGTTCGCGCGGCCGCTCCAGGGGCGTGATGGTGACGTTGGTCCAGATGCCGGACAAATCGCGCGAAGATTGCGCGAGCAGCATCGGCGCCACGCACAGAGGGATTAGCAGGAAGCGGATCACTTGTCTGGGTTCGCCTTCGCGGCCTTCCGCTCCGCGTCCCGCGCGCCGGCCAGAATATCGGTCAGCGCGTAGTTGCCTTCGTGGCAGGCATATTCATACACGCGCTCGTTGGTTTTATGGAAGGGAATGCGCGCGGTCCAGGGACGGGTGAACGCGGTGGGATCGTCCACCGTGAACTCGTAGTCGATCTCATCGGGTGACACGCGCGTGAAGCGTTCGGTCAAATGCAGGTTGGCGTCCGATCCCCGAAAGCTGTATTCGCTATTGAAATTCGTGGTGTCCACCACCAGCGTGTTGCCGTCCCAATGCCCGCGCGAGTCGCCCATCCACTCGTGAATGTTCGCGCTGGCATGCGGACGCCCGTCGAGCGGAATCAGGCGGGTGTCGTGGATCATTTCGCTCAGGATCACCACGTATCCGGGCCCTTGGATGATTTGCGTGTCGTTGTTGTACGGGCCAGGCAGCATGGGCGGGCCGGAGGTGGTCCAGGAGATGCAGCGTTCGGCGAGCGACCGGTCCTCGGGGCCGTCGGTGGAATGGTCGCGCAGCAACGCTTGCCTCGCATCCACGCGCTTCTGCGCTTCGGGCGTCAGCGGGGGCACTTGGCCGTCGGGCGGGTCGACAATCAACGATGTGCGGCGGTCGGCGAGGTCGTTGCCGCGATCGCGCCAAAACTCGTTATAGGACCGGCCGACGTCCGTCTGCGCGCCGCCGTCGCGGCGATCGCTGTTGACGCGTTGGAGAACGCGCTTCACGTAGTCCTCGTCTTCCTGCTCGGTCAAAACCGCTTTACCCGCGAACTCAGGCGGCCGCTCCAGGGGCGTGAGGGTGGAGTTGGTCCACACGCCTTCGAAATCGGGCTGGCCGTCGGGCGTACGCGGCGGAGTCCAGGGTTTGCCGGAACCCGTCTTTGCCGCGGCCGGCGTTGCGCTCCACAGCGAGAACGGGGTCAGCGCCAACGCTGCCCCGAGGAGAACGGTGCATCGAGCCTGCATAACTACCTCCGCTTTGCTGCTCGCGCTGAACTAATTCGTGGGTTTCTTGCGGAGATGGCCGTACAGCAGCTCTTCCACAAACTCCACACACTTGAATTCTAACAATTG
>JASIGB010000155.1:0-5602 GCA_030045355.1 Bryobacteraceae bacterium | reverse complement strand
GCATGGCTTCGAAGACGCGCGCGCGTGCCCGTCCCTGGACACCGGCGCCTTGGACCACGTGCGCCAGTGCCGGTTCGAGATGCCGTTCCAGGGGACCGGCGAGTGCGCTGCGCAATGCGCGCAGTTCGAGACAGACCGGCTTCAGTTCCGGCGAGATGCAATGGATGCGGCCGGTGCGGCGAGAACAGCCGGTAACGGCGAGCAGCCGCCATTCGCCCTCGATGCGAATCTCGACGAGCGCGGGGCCGGAAGCGAGCAACATCCGTAAATTGCCGTAAGAAGCGAGCTCCGGTTCGACGCCGACTTCCAAGCAGGCGGCCAGCGTGCGAATCCAAGTCTTCGTCGCTTCGCGCGTTTTTGCGGGTTCGCCATCCTGGGCCAGCAGCAACGCGGGCGCATCGGGCAGATCCGGACGGGCGTGGTGCAAGCCGGAGCGGGCGGCGAGCTGCTCGATCGCTTCCCCGGCGCGCGCCATGGGCCAGGAGCAACGTGCGAGATCCATCACGCGATGCGCTCCTGTTCTCCCGCCGCAGCCGCGCGCGACACGACCCCGGTTTCTTGCAATGATCCATCTTCCATCAGCAGACGCCGCCACTCCGCGCCGCGGAACCAACGCCGCTTCAGCTCGGCCTCTTCGTCCAGCATCGCGCGATAGCGAGAACCGGGCTGCTTCAGCAGCTCCGCCGGCTTGCCGTCCTCGACGATCGCGCCGTCTTCCATCACCAGCACGCGATCCATGTTCTGCGCCTCAGCTACATCGTGAGTGATCCAGACGAGCGTGGCGTCTCGCCAAACCTGGCGCACGACGCGCAACAGCGCGCGGCGCGTGGCCGCGTCCAGACCGCGGAACGGTTCATCTAAAACCGCCAGGCGCACTCCGGAGCGTGCGATGGCGCGGCCGGCGCGCACGCGCTGTCCCTCGCCGCCCGAAACTAAAGCGCCTCCCTCGCCGAGGACGGTCTGCAAACCGTCCGGAAGCTTCTCCAGCATGGAAGAGAAATCCACCCGCTCCAGGATGTCGGCCACCGGCATAGCCGCGGCGCCGGCCAGGCCGAAGCGCAGGTTGTCCAAGAGGGAGCGATTCCAGATCTGTACCGTCGGGTCGATCCAGGCGGTCTGCCGGCGCAGGTTCTCCAGCTTCACGCCCATGAGCTCGGCGCCGTCCACCAGCAGCGTTCCGCTCGAAGGTTGGCGCCAGCCTAACAAAAGGCCAGCCAGAGTTGTTTTTCCGGCGCCCGACCGGCCTACGATCGCGACGTGACTGGCCGGAGCAATCTGGAGCGAGACGTCGCGCAACAAAGAGCGGCCGCCGGCCTGCACGGTGACGCCGCGCATCGAAATATGTGCGCCTCCGTATTGACCGAGGGGGCGCTGCCAGAGGGGGAGAGCCCCTAGCTCGTGGGGTTCCCGTTCTTCTTCGATCGCGCTGAGCGGCTCCATGACGCGCAGAGCAATGTTGCGATGGAGCGGATATTGGCAGGCCATGGCGGCCACGTCATTGCCGATGGCCGGGATGTTCAGACCCCAAAAGGCCAGCAAGAGCACGGCCGCGGAATCGGGATGATGCCCCACGTGAACTACCACTAACAGCGCGGCCAATCCGAACCCGACGGTCATTTGCAGGGCGTTCAGCGCGACCGCCGTGCGCTGCGCGTCGAAGCTGGCTCCGGACCATCGCGCGAGCAGGCGGCGATGCTCGGCGCGCACCGCGGCGTCGGCGACATGGGTTCGAATGGGCGCCAGACCGAGCAGAGAATCGAGATAGAAGTGGCTCAACGCGCCCATGTGGGTGCGCGCTTTCAGCTCACGCTCGCCCAGCCAGGGCTGCAGGATCAGCGGCAGCCCCAGTGCCGCCGCCACCGCGAGCAGAACCAGCGGCCACAACGCGGGATCGATCCACACGACGGCGGCCGCGGTAAGGACAAGTTGAAATCCGGAGTAAAGCAGTTGCCCGGCAAGCGCCGGCAGCGCGCGCAGGTTGTAGATGTTATGACTGCGCTCAGCCATGTCGGAGGTGAGCCGGCTCTGGAAATAAGGCTGCGCGATTTTCGGCAATTTCGCGTAAAACAGTTCGCGGAAGCGGGTTTCAAGACGGCGCCCCATGCCGATGAGCGCAGAAATGGAGATAAATTCGGTACCCAATAAAATGCCTAACAACGCCAGGATCGCCGCGATGGCCCCGGCTCTTTGGCTGCGCGTAGCGAGCTCGCCTCCGCCGCTGATCATCCCTTTCAGGAGCAAGGCTTGTATGACGACGCCGATGGCGGAGAAGAATAGGGCGCCCGAGATCATGCCCGGCGCCCAGATGCCGTCGCGGCGCAACAATCCCCACAGCGTGGCAGCCGGATGAGGCGGCCGTTCGCGGACCGCGGCGCGGATCTCGCGGGGCAAGACATCGCGATTGACGGGCGTGGAGCTTCTTCGTTTCGCCCGCACCAGCACGGCGCCGCGCACCGCGACCTCGCCGGCTCCCACCTGGCGGACGGTCCAGTATTCCCGCGGAATCAGCTTCGGGGCTTCGCCGGGATTTTCGATGGCTCGCCGGAACGTAGCGGCGAGCACACGTCCGATTCGGAAGCGCGACGAGAAGGCCCGCTTGCGGGCGAGCGACTGAAACATGCGAACGGCGGCATCCAGAGCGCCGGCGGCTTTCCAATCCGGATCGCTCATCGCCAACGCGAACAACTCGGCGGCCTTGCGCCGGCCGATACCCAACGCTCGCATGCGGCTGCGAAGCGCGCCGCCGAATTCAGCGCCTGCGGCCCACTCGCGCCACGCCTGAGCCGGGACGGTCATCTCATGGATGTAGAGATCGCGGGCCATTTGACCGACGGTCAGCCAGCGGCGGCCGGCCATGGGATCCATCACTTGCAACTTGCCGCCTACCCGGCGCCACAACACCACGAAATGCGTGAAGCCGTTGGGCAGGCGCACGACGGCGATGGCGGGCAACGCGGCGGATTCGGAAAGCATGACGTGATCGGGGGGAACAACCACTTGTTCGGCATCCAGCCCCAATTGGTTAGCGAGTTGTTCCATGGTATCGATGGAGGTGCCATCCACCGAGGTCTGGCAGGCTTCGCGGAGCCGACCGTAACTCGCGCGCAGGCCGAAGCCGGTGAGCAAGGCGGCCAGGCAGGCCGGACCACAGTCCACCGCCGACGTCTGCACCACTTCCGGAATCAGAAAGCAGCGGGGCATTTATTGGTCCGTCTGCCGGCTGTCCTCCTGCTCGGAGGCGCCTTGCGGGGAGGCATTCGGCGTCGCGGTTGCGGCTGTCCCGGCGAGATATCCGCCGGCCTTGCGCAATATATAGGAGGCCGGGGAAATCCGATCGACTTGCACCTCGAGCGTTCCGGGCAGCCCGTGCTGCAAGGGAATACGCGGGTTGAGTAGGATAGCAAGCTCCACCTGCACCTTGCCGTCGCGAACTTCGTTGCCCACCCGCACGACACGCGCGACGATGGGACCGTATTCCGCGGCCGGAAATCCGTCCAGGCGGAGCCAGGCCTTTTGTCCACTTTTCACGCGGCCGATGGCCTCACTCGGAGGGAAGTTCGCCACTACGCGCAGGCGGCCGTCGGGGATGATGGCAGCCAGGCGGTCGCCCGCGCGAACGAACGAGCCGGCACGCAGGGGGACCACTTCTCCGAGCCGGCCGTCTCCGGAGGCCACTATGCGGCGAGCGCCCAGTTCCTGTTGGATCTGTTGCGTCGCGCCGCTCGAAGCGGCCAATTGCCCTTCCATCTCCGCGATTTGCTTCGCGAGCTCCTGGATTCTGACCTGACGTTCGCCCGCCTGCATCTTCTGCTGGCGCTCGGATCTGGCCACCGCCTGGCGAGCGGCAGCCAACTCGGAGAGCTTCTCCGCGGCCTGCACCTGCTGGCGGTCCGCATCGATTTGCGAGGTTAGGCCGCTCCGTAGCAGCGCAGCTCTCTGCTCGGCTTCCTTTTTGGAGAACTCCGCTTCGGTTTGCGCCTTCGCTAAATTGGCGCGCGCTTCCTCGGTTGCCGCGCCGGCGGCGGCGCGTTCGGAGCCAAGCGTCGCGCGTTCGGTGGCCATCTGTAGTCGCAGATCGGAAATCTGCGTCGCCAGTGCAGCCTGGTGAGCCTGCTCCTGCTGAAACTGCAATTGCTGCGGCGCGGCCTCCAGATTCACCAGCACGTCGCCGCGCTTGACGGAATCGCCGAGAGCGAGATGACTATCGATGACTCGTCCGGAGACAGGGGCCTGCACGATGAACGCAGTCTGGGCGACTTCCACCCGCGCCTCATCCGTAGCTGCGTAAACATTAATGCGCGCGAAATACATCCAGGCGCACCACAGCATCAGCAGCGCTAAGGGAATCGATATCCAGATCGCCCGCGCCCAAGGACGGTCGCGATGAAGCTCCTGATCGGTTAGGGGAAAAAGATTCGGCATCGTCTCAAGACAAAGTCAGCGCTCGTGCGTACGAGCGCCCGGCAAGCCGACCGCCCGTTCGCACCAGCGTCACTTCAGGCGATTAGAGACAGATGCCGACCACTACGCTGATGTCGACAGCGATACTCAATCCGCCGCCGCACCCACAACTCGACTTCTGCTCGCAACAACCACCCGTGGCCTTTACAGACGTTTGAGCTTTCATCTCATTTCTCCTTTTTAGGTTGAAGTAGTGTTAATCCGGGCCCTCCGAGCCCTCCAATTAACTTGGCCAGGCACCCGGTCGCCGCGTCCTAACGAGTGGGTAGCGGAGCAGTTCTTTGTCCAGTTCGAAGCCGCGCCGCGCGAGTTTCTTTGTAAGTGTTTCGTTGTTCGGGGCATAGCCTGCCTAGGACCATTGTTCTATGCCCTAGGCGACAGGAGTGCGATTTACCTTGACAATGAGTCAGCTAAGTGGGCGGAGCCAAGTTAGTTAGCTTCACCAGTACCGTGGCGTAAAGCAGAATCGGTAACCTAGGAGTCCCGACTGGCAGAAAATGACCGCATCGAGCAAGTTTTACTTAGTACTTAGTAAGTCGTCGCAGATCGTGGAAGTCGGGGGATGTTACAAATTCGTGTTCGTGTACAATACTGTTACGCCTGTGATTGTTCGCTAGACGCTAGTCCAAACTCTGGGAGGGCCGCCGCAGGATTGCTGTGCCCGCCAGTGTCAACACGAATTCAGTCCAAAACAGAAATTCAGCAAAATGGAGCGAACAATGGCAGAGTTGTTTTCAAGCACCGATGTGGCGCTGGCGCGCAGAATCGAGGCCGGGCACGCGCAATCGGCGAGAGCGTACGCAGGCGGCGCCAACATCGAATCCGTCGCGGGCGGTGTCGCGATTTTCCACGAGCCGAATTCAGGGATCACGCAGGCTATCGGTGTCGGAATGCACGGCATGGTGGATGCCGCCGAGATGGATCGGCTGGAGGCGTTCTTTCATGCGCGCGGATCGGCGGCAGTGATCGACTTATGCACGCTGGCCGATGCCAGCGTGTTGGCGATGATCCAGGAGCGCGAATGTACGATACGCGAAATCAGTCACGTTCTGGCGAGGCGGCTCGATCGCGAGGAGCGCTTCGAGACAACGGCCGGAATTACAATCGAGAGCGCGGCGGCGGGCGAGTTCCGGTCCTGGGC
>JASIGB010000154.1:0-4474 GCA_030045355.1 Bryobacteraceae bacterium | reverse complement strand
ACGGGCACGATTTCCTGAAAGTGGCCGCCGAGATTCCGATCCATACCGAAATCGAAGTGTTTCCGCTCGCCGAAGCGAACCGAGCGCTCAATGCGCTGAAGAACGATGCGATTCGCGGAGCGGCGGTGTTGAAGGTCCGTTGATTCCCAGCGTGGCGCACGCTCTCCAGCGTGCCGCGTTCACACCCGTGTGAATGCCTCTTTCTTCGGCTCAGGTGTCGAGACGAGTCTCGACACGGCACGCACGAGTGCGTGCGCCACAGTTAGTTCTTCGCTGCCAGCTTGGGGCCGTAGAGCTTGCGGTACACTTCGGCGTTGCGTAGCACGCTCTCCACATAAGCGCGAGTTTCGTTGAATGGGATGCTCTCCACGAACTCCGCCGGCTCGCGATAGTTGGCCGCGGCCAGCCACGTCATGACGCGCGTTTTGCCCGCATTGTACGACGCGAGCGTGGCTTCCCATTTGCCTTGCAGGTCGTCGGAAAGCTGCTTCAGATAATAGGTGCTCAGTTTCAGATTCGTGTCCGGCGTGAACAGCATCGCCGTGCGGAAGCGCATGCCGAGTTTCCGGCTGAGCTGGCGTCCGGTGGCCGGCATCACCTGCCCCAGGCCTCGCGCATTGGCGGGCGAAACCGCCTTCGGATTGAACTCCGATTCCTGCCGGATCAAAGCGGCCATTAAATACGGGTCCAGCATCCGCGCGCGGCAATATTCTTCGAGCGCTTTGCGATAGGGCAGCGGAAAGGCCAAACGCCAGAATTTCTCCGGCGCTTCGTCGAGCGACAGCGAGAGGTAGCCGGGTGCATAATGCTTGATGTAGCGAATGGCCTGGTCCGGCGCATCGTGTTCGCTCGCCAGTTCGGCCAGCTCGAGCGCGATCACCTGCGGCTGGCCGTCCACTTTGGCGCCGTACCGCAGTTCGGTAGCCGCAAGATCGTCCAGGCCCGCCAAGTCGAGCAGATGCGCGCGCTCGATGCGCTGTTTGGTAAGCGGCGTGGGATCGAACGTCTCCGGCGCCTGGCGGTTCGCGACTCGCGCGGTGATCAGAAATTGCGCGGTCGTGGGCGATGCCGTCGCACCAAGAAGCGACTGCGTCTCCAGCCGCTCGCGCGCCAGAACCGCGTAATAGTAGTTCGGATAGGCGCCATCGAGCGCATCGTAAAACGCCCGCGCCGAAGCCCAGTCCGACTTCGATTCCGCCATGCGGCCCAAATAATACAGCGCCGGGCTGGTTTGATCGGAAGCCGGGTAGCGGACCAGGTGCTCCCGCATCAGGCTCTCGGCCTGGGCAGGATCGTGCAGATAACTCCACCAGGCGACCTTCCAATGGCAGGCTGCCGATTGCGGATCCTTGGGGAATGTTTCAAAGCACGTCCGGTACAGCGGCTGCGCGGCCTCCGGCTGATCGTGCGCGATGTAGTAATTGGCGGCGGCGACCAGCGCTTCCAGACGCCAGTGCGATTGCGGGAAGCTCTGCCCGAGCTTGGCGAGCGTCGCGTTCATCTCGTCCAGACGGTTCAGCCGCCGCTGGGATTCCAGCAAATAATATAGCCGCTCGGCTTCGGCGTCCTGTGCGGTGGCCTGAAACGATGTCAAATACCTGTACGCAGCGTCGTTGTCACGGGCGAAGTAAGCCGCGGCGCCGATAAGGACGCGCGCTACGTCGAAATTCTCGACGCTCAAGCGCGGCAGCAGCGCGGTCAGCTCCTTACCCGCCCGCGTGTAATCGCCGCCAGTTTCCAGCTTCAAGGCGCGAGCCAACAAAGCGGCAGCGGGCAGACTGGGGTAACGCATCAACGCCGCTTCGGCATCCGGGGATTCCTTCGAGAGTGGGTACTCGACGTAGATCTTCTGATAATGTTGCGCGGCCGCCTCGGCGTTATTCTGCGCTTCATAAGCGCGGGCGAGCAACAGTTCGGCTTGGGGCGCGGCCAAATCAGCCATGTGCTTCTCGACCAGCGCGGCCGCGGCCGCCGGGTTCCCGTTTTGCAAATACGATTCGGCCTGCAAAGCAACTGCTCGCGGCACCAGCGGAGAGCTCGGCGCGAAGTTCCACACCGGTTGCAAAGCGGCCTCGGTGTCGCCGAATTGCCGCAGGCCGGCGTCAGCGACGGCGCTCAGATAGGCGGTGTAATCGGCCAGCTCCGGCAGGCGCTGCTCGGCGGCCTTCAGATGCGTAAGCGCGTCGCCGAACTGGCGCTGATCGTCTTCGGTGGCGCCGAGCAGCAGCAGCGCCAGCGCGCCGTTCCGATCCGTCCGATGTGCCTGGGCGTAGCGCAGCACGGCAGCCCGCGCCGCGGGCGTAGGGGTCTTCCTATACCGGTCGGCAATGCCTTCGAGGGATTGTGCCGACACCACGACCGCGCACAAGCTTGCCACGGCTGCCAATCGCCAACCGCGAACCGCCGTTCTAAACCATTGGCCCCGGATAATCGGGCCCCAAATCCTCGGCGTCATCGTTTGCCAACGTTCTTACGAACTCCAGGTGCAGGTAATCCACCATCGTCTCCGATGCGTTCAAAAAATCGCGCCGGAAAGCCTCGCGCGCCGCATCGATCTCTGTTTGAAGAGACGTATATAAATCGTGCGCGATGCGCCCTTTCTGCACCCTTTCTGATTGAAAAAGCCTAATCTGGGCCACCTGAACGCGCGCCCACCGCTGGGCACGTAGGTGAAGTTCCTTATCTTCACGGCTCAGGGAGAACCACGAGAGGATCTCAGGTTTTTCGGAGGGCGGACCTGAGGGCGTAATCGTGATCAGCCCGTCAATGGGAGGCCTGCGTGGCGCAGTTTCCGGCGCCTTAGCAACACGCTGCGTGTGCAGGACCGCGCCGGCCATCGCCACTAAAAGCTCCAGCGCGGCCACGTCCACTTCGCCTGAGTCGGCGAACAGCACCGCGGGAACCGACTCTTTCACCACCACCGGAAACAGGTACACCTTGGGATCGCCCTCGCCTACATAAGTGGCGATGGGGCCCGATAATTCGCTGCTGGAGCGTATCGCGACCAGCGTATCGCGCGTCTCGACGGCCGTTGCAAACGCGGGCGCCTCCTCGATCGGCACCACGGCGGCGAGATCGGCATCGTCGAAGTTGCGCGTCGTCTCCAGATACAGCTTCCGGTCGCGAACCAGGAACAGCGCCGCACGGCCACAGAATCCGCGCGTCGAATCGACCAGCGTGTTGCCCCATTGGCGCTCATCTTCAAACCCGCGCAGCCGCCGTGCGATCTGATTCAGCCGTTGGATGAGCTCGCGGCGGGCAGCTTCGTTCCTCCGATTGGACTGTTCGAGACGCGCTTCGAGCGCCTCCCGGTGCTCTTCTTCCAGGCGTGCGGCCAACCCGGCAACGGTCTCTTCGAGCACCCGCTCCATGCGCTCCGGCCACTGGGCTTCGAGCGATTCGCGGACGCGCTCGACGTGCTCGCGCCAGGCGAGCGCCAACTGCTCGCGCACCGTCTCATTGGCGTCGGCGAGCAGATCGCTGGTGGCCTCATTCATGACGAAACAGGGACCACTTTCATTGTACTGAGGGGAGGACACCTACAACTGAACTGGATGCGCCGGGCCGGCTACCGCGCTGGCGCCGGGTCGGAATGCACCGGCAGCAGCATGCCGGTCAGCCGGACCTGTTTGCGCCCGCTTGCCAGCTCCAGCACGATATGGCCATCGGGCTGGCTCCAGCCCTGCCCGGCGAGCGTATCGCCGCCCTGCAACACCTGGACGTTGGAAAGTAGCAAGCGCGGCACGCCGTAGGATGCGCCGATCGTGTATGCACCCGACACTTCGCGCATCTCCGCGTCCGGCGCCAGCACGATTCCACGGCCATCGAACGTGCCCTTGGATTGCAGATTCGCGAGCAAATCCGCGCCCATACCGCTAGTCTCGAGATCGCCCGTCACATCGAGCTGGCCGTTGCGATAATCGAAATTCTCCACGGTTCCACTCAATCGGTAGGCCGGGTCCACCTTGGCCAGATTCACCGACATTTTTCCGGAAGCGCGCATGTCGTCCGAACGCCAGGCGATGCTCGAAACCGTGATGGACGGCCCGCGCCAAATACCGCGCGCGTTGAAACTACCAAGCGCCGCATCACCATTCAGCACGCTCGCTACCTGAACCGTGATGTCGGCATCGCGCTCTTCGAGCCATTTGGGAATGCGCTGCGAACGGCGGAACGCCCGCGCGAGGAAGCCTTGGTCGCGGCTTAGGCTCGGCAGCAACAAATTCTGGAGATCGGCGATGGACAGCTCCGCGATGGTGAGACGCAACCGGTGGGCGTGCACGGCCGAAGAATCGTAGCGGTAATCGCCGTCAAACTTGATTGCGCCGGCGCGCCCTCGCAACCGCGTGAGCTGGATTCCGTCTGCATTCATTTGCACGGAGGTGGAAACCAGCCGGACAGGCGAAGCCAGCCCGGGAATTTCCACTAGGGCATTCTGCAGGTCGTATTGACCCGCCCAGACGCCCGGATCCTG
>JASIGB010000153.1:0-5593 GCA_030045355.1 Bryobacteraceae bacterium | reverse complement strand
TTCACTTGGAAGAACGGTTTCGTGCAGATTGTTTTCGCGGAAGTTCCCTGTAACTGGTTTCAATGCCAGGAAAATTCCATCGATCCGCTGCACTTCGAGTGGATGCACATGAACTGGAGTGTGCGCCTGGGCGAGAACGCGGGCCCCTACTCGCCGAGACATTTGAAGCTGGCGTTCGAGGAGTTCGATTATGGTTTCGTCTACCGCCGCATTCGCGAGGGCATGAGCGAATCGGATCCAATGTGGACGGTGGGGCGTGTCTGCCTGTGGCCGAACGCGCTCTTCACCGGCGATCATTTTGAATGGCGCGTTCCGGTGGACGACGAGCACACCCTCAGCGTGACCTGGGCGTTCAGCCGCGTCCCCAAGGAGAGCGAAAACTACGTTCAGGAGCGGATTCCGGCGTGGCACGGGCCGGTCACGGATCCGGCCACGGGCCGCTTGATTTCCAGCCATATCATGAATCAGGATTTCGTCGCATGGCTCGGCCAGGGAACCCGGGCGGATCGAAGCCGGGAGCATCTGGCGACCAGCGACCAGGGTGTGATCATGTTGCGAAAGCGCTTCCAGGCCGATTTGGAGACCGTGGCCAGAGGCGGCGATCCCAAGGGCATCGTCCGGGATTCGGAAGTGAACCGGTGTATCGCGCTCCCGGTGGCTGAGCGAAAATTGCTCACCGAAGGATTGACGCTCGCCGAACTCCTGCGGCACCCGATTCATGGGCGGGAATTGACGGAGGGGTATCCGTTTCAACTAGGGCAGCCGCCCGAGGTCCGCGAAGCATTTCTAGCGGCCATGGGCTTCGCTAGTATTCCGAAATCGGTCTAGCTCATGGCTTATAAATACCGCGCCGATCATGTCGGCAGTCTGCTGCGGCCGCTCGATTTGCTGGAGGCGCGCGAGAATCCGGGCACCACGCCGGAACAACTGGCGCGACTCGAAGACCGCCATATCCTACAAGCACTCGAGCGCCAGCGGGAACTGGGCTTTCGAATCTTTTCCGATGGCGAGTTCCGGCGCCATGGATTCATGAGCGACTTCAACGATTCCGTCGAAGGCCTCGACAACGCCGAAGCGGTCGGGCGGGATTGGAAGACGGCCGGCGGCAGCGCCGCGGCGCTAGCGGGCCGTAAGGACCGGCTGCCCGGCGTGGTCATTGCCAAGATTCGCCAGAGGAAACGGCTCACCGCGCATGAATCCGCTTTTCTAAGGCAGCACGCTCCCGGCGATATCAAAATCACCCTCCCCACGCCCAACCAGTTCCCGGCGATCGCTTACAAGAAGGGATTGAGCGATTCGGCCTACGGCAGCTACTCCGAATTTCTTTGGGACATCGTTCCGATATTCCAGGCTGAAATGCGGGCGCTCGCCAGCGAGGGCGTGCCCTACATCCAGATTGACGCGCCGCGCTACAGCTATTTCATCGATCCTAAGTGGCGCCGCTACGTCGCCGAGGAAATGGGCGTGGAGCCGGAGCGGGCCTTGGACGAAGCCATCCGCGTCGACAATACCTGTATTGAAGGCGCCCGCGAGGGCGCAAGACAGGGCCGTCCGCTGGTGGCCATTCATTTGTGCCGCGGCAATAACCGCAGCCAGTGGTATGCCGAGGGCGGTTACGATCCCATCGCCGAGAAACTGTTTAATGAACTCCAGGTGGACGCATTTCTGCTGGAGTACGACTCCCAGCGCGCAGGAACTTTCGAGCCGCTGCGCTTTGTTCCCCGTGGAAAAATGGTCGTATTGGGACTGGTGAGCACGAAAGTGCCGGAGATGGAGAGTGGCGATCAATTGCTGCGGCGTATCGAAGAAGCCAGCCAGTACGTGCCCGTCCAACAACTCGCGCTCAGCCCTCAGTGCGGATTCGCGAGTAACGAGCAAGGCAATTTACTGACCGAGGAGCAGCAGTGGCGCAAGCTGGAACTGGTTGTCGAGACCGCGCGCAAAGTGTGGCCGGGTGACTGATCTCTCAATCAGCCGCCTTTCTGCTGACAAGAGATCCTCTCGCCGTTTCGAGCGGATGGTTTGCGTAATTGGTCTCTGGGTCTAATAGGCAGAAGTCCGACATGCCGGCCTGACACGCTCATATGCTTACCTGGCCGGCGTTTATCAGGAGTAATTTCTTGCCATTTTGGTGAGGCCCGTAGCGGCGGCCGCGAGCTTGCTCCGAGTGGCGCGTAATCCAACCGGAGCAGGTTTTCAACTTCCCAAACGCGGACTTCAGACCAGCATCGATCGACGCTTCGCGACTACTGAGGGGTGAAGTGACCAGAATGCCCTTTACTCTCCTGCGGTCCCTTCTTGCGTACGCGTAGCGACGGCAGCGTCAGCCGCTAAGAGCAAACGTCCCTATCCGACGTGACCCGGCGGTCCCGATTCCGCCGCATTCGACACTGACACAGGCGGATCACTCCAGATAGTGTCCTGGCGTTTCGGGGAGTGGCACGCCGATATTCTCGGTCGGACGCCGTTTATTTGTTTAGACCATTTTTCCAATCTCGGCCAGCAACCATCCGCGCGCCAGACGCCAATCACGCGTCACGGTCTCTTCCGAGATCTTCAGCACGGCAGCGGTCTCTCCTACGCTGAGACCGCCAAAGTAGCGCAACTCCACAATGCGGGCTTTGCGATGGTCGGTTTCCTGCAGTTGTTTCAGCGCGTCGTCCAGAGCAATCAGGCGCCTGTCCTTATGACGGCTTAAGTGAGGAACTTCGTGAAGGTCGACGCGCTTCAGGCCGCCGCCGTGCTTTGTGGTGGAACGCTTGCGGGCCGCATCTACAAGAATGCGGCGCATGATCTGAGCGCAGGCGGCGTAAAAGTGCGCTTTGCCTCTCCAGCCCGCCTTGCGGACATCGACCAATTTCAAGTAGACCTCGTGCACCAGCGCGGTGGGCTGCAAGGTGTGCTGTTCGCGCTCGCGCCGGATGAAGGCGCCGGCCATGCCGCGAAGTTCCTGGTAGATGCGGGGGGTGAGAGCCTGGAGCGCGATCTCGTCTCCGTCCGCCCAGTCCAGAAGAAGCTGAGTCGTTTCAGAGACTTCCCGCTTCCCGGGCATATGAGGTCATCATAACTTAAAAAAGATTTTGCGTCGTTACGGTTTTTGGGCGGATTTCCCGCAACGTAGATCGGGCAAGCAATGCCTAGGAATTCAACAAAGGAGAAGACGATGAAAATTGGATTGGTAATGGGTCTTTGCGGTCTCGCTCTAGCCTGGGCGGCAGAAAATGCGCGGGCTCAGGACTTGAGGAGCGTACACTTCAGCGGGCTGATTAACGACTATTCGCCCTCCAACGAGATGGGCGGTCCTTGGGAAATTCGCGGCCAATGGTCCTTGGATATAGACCCATCCGGGACGGCCGCGTTTTCGGCGGATCTCAACATGGAGACGTCCGACTACGGTATCACCGACACCACTCAGGTGAATCCGACCAACCCCACCACCCGTACTCCGCACACGCACCATATAAGCCTAACCAACGCCACGGTCAGCTACGACACGTCCGTCTGTCCGGCCAATACACCTCCCTCTAGCGGTACCGGCGTCGTGGTCAGCGGAACAGCCCCGACCACCGCAAATGGCGGCCCCGCCCCCTTCGCATCCAAGGGCGCATCCAACCTCCAGATTTGCATCACGGGTGGATCTGAGGTCCAGTTTTCCAACGTGACTCTGGTGTACACCGGACCAGCCACCTCGCATTTCGGTGCGCAGCCCATCCATGGCGTCGTTACCGCGGTTTCAACCAAGTAGATTTGCCCACGCAGGAAGGCTTTCGAAGGGCCCTGCGGAGAGATAAAATGATCTAGCGTGACGCCCGAACGCTGGCGCGAGATGGAAGAGTTGTATCACGCGGCGCAGGGCCTTTCTCCGGCGGAACAACACCGGCTACTGGAACATTCTGATCCTGAACTGCGGGCGCTCGTAACCGGTATTCTTCGTCAGGAGCATACGCCGCCGGAAGGTGCCTCATTGCTGGATCGTCCAGCCTGGGAAGGGCACGCAAGTTTGCTCGAGACGGAAATTAACCTCACCGTCGGCGCGCAACTGGGGCCATACCGCATCGAAGAGCGAATCGGACGGGGTGGAATGGGCGAGGTGTTCCGGGCTACGGACACGCGGCTGCTACGAACGGTGGCAATCAAGACGTCGCTGGTACAGTTCACGGAACGTTTCGAACGCGAAGCCCGGGCGATCGCAGCTTTGAATCATCCTCACATCGCGACTCTTTACGACGTGGGCTCAAGTCCGGAGGGTCTCGGATATCTGGTGCTCGAATACGTGGAAGGCCCGACCCTGGCCGAACTGATCGACCAGGGGCCTATGGCGCTGGCGGAGGTTCAGCGCATCGCCTTGATGACGGCCGAGGCCATTGAAGCTGCTCACGACAAGGGGATTGTTCATCGGGACCTGAAGCCCGGGAATATCAAACTGGCCGAAGGCAATGTGGTGAAGGTGCTCGATTTCGGACTGGCCAAGGCGATGACCGAGGCCCAAGCTATATTACCCGGCGACACGACGCAGGGCGGAGCGATTCTCGGTACGCCTTCTTATATGTCGCCGGAGCAGGCGCTGGGCGGCCCGATTGACAGGAGATCGGACATCTGGTCTTTCGGAGCGCTGGTCGCCGAAATGTTGTCCGGAAAAAGGGCCTTCGCGGGCACGACTGCGAGTGAGATTCGCGCCTCCGTGGTTCGCGGCGAGCCGGATCTCTCGGGCGTGCCAAGCGAGTGGAGGCCACTCCTGACCCGCTGTCTGACAAAGGATGTGCGCCGCCGGTTGCAGTCCATCGGAGAGGCGCGCCTGGCGCTGGAAGACGGCCTACCCGCTGCCGTTGTGCCCGTGCGGCAAAGGCCAGTGTGGCCCTGGATGGTAGCAGCAACGGCGCTCGCAATAGCCCTGGCACTGATCGTTGGAGCGCTATGGAGAAGCGGAGTGGTGCGGAGAAGCAACGGACTCGCGGACCTCGCCAATCCTCTGGCAAATGCGACTTTCACCACACTGACCGACTATGAGGGAACGCAGGTGGACGCGGCGATTTCCCCGGACGGGAAATTTGTGGCATTTCAGTCCGATCGCGATGGTCCTTCGCATGTCTGGCTTGACCAAGTCGGAGCCGGCAATCCCATCGATCTAACGCCGGGGGCCGAAGATCAGCGCGGGCCATTGCGCAGCGTGGGATTTTCGCACGATGGCACCCAGTTGTGGATCGCGGGGACTGAAAGCCGCCGCCTGAAGATGATGCCTCTGGTGGGCGGCAAGCCGCGCGTGTTCCTGGGCGAGAAAGTCGTGAATCCTGTCTGGTCGCCGGATGGCGCAAGGCTGGCGTATCATACCGTCGAAGCGGGCGACCCTATCTTCGTAGCCCTGGGCGACGGCTCCAGCCCTCGCGAAATATTCAGGGACACTCCCGATAAACATAACCACTACCTCGTGTGGGGCGCGGATGGGGAATGGATCTATTTCGTTCACGGCACCCCCGCGCGAAACGACTTGGACCTGTGGCGGATATCCGCCTCGGGCGGCAAACCGGAGCGTCTCACTGAGCTCGACACCCAGATGCGCGACCCCACGCGGCTGGACCCGGATACGATCCTATTC
>JASIGB010000152.1:0-6552 GCA_030045355.1 Bryobacteraceae bacterium | reverse complement strand
ATCTCGTAATAGTGGGCCGGGAAATTGCTCGGATCGTCCGCCAGGATTTCCTTGGCTTCCGTGAAAACGCCTTTGGCGTCGTTCAGGGCCGCGTACGTGGTGAGGAAGATGTCGCGGCGCTCCTTGATGTAGTCGGTCTTGGGATACTTCATCTCCCATTGCTGGAGCTTCTCCAGCCGGGTCTTGGGATTCTGGTCCTGGCCGATGGAAACATACAGGTCGTACTCGGCCCGGTCCTCCCATTGCGGTTGCGGGGCTGACGACGACGGCGCAGCCGCCTGTCCGAACATCGCGGGCGCCGATCCCAGCAATCCAGTCAATGCAAATGCTAATACGAGTTTTGGTGATTGAAACGACACTCCGCGCCTCCCAGCTTCAGATTTCATAGGTGGTGATCCCAACGGAATCTAGCTTCCACCCCGGCACAAACCATAATTAGTAGAGTCCGTGCAATTGCGGAGTATATCTGAATCGCAACCTAGGCCGCAACCCTTGGGTAACACCCCGCTTAGCCCGTCTACCAAAGATAGATGCCTGCGAGAGCCATCGTGTTCCGTTTTTGGTATTTTTTGGTAAAAGACAATATGAATCCGAGTACCAAACGGACCATGCCGGGCGGTTGGGCTGACCGCACCGCCCTGGCCAAAGGCCCGAACGGGCGCCATCTCTGCCGCTGGTGCAATCTCGAGGTTCCCAGGGGCCGAGTAACCTTTTGCTCGGACTGGTGCGTGGAAGAATGGCGCCTGCGCAGCGATCCCGGCTATCTGCGCGAGCGGGTATTGGCGCGGGATCGCGGCGTCTGCGCCCGTTGCGGCGTGGATTGCCTGGCCGCCGAGCGGCAACTGAAGCGCCTGCGGGGCGTCTCGCGCCTCAAAGCGCTACGCGAATGGGGACTCAAGGCCGGTTCTCGGAAATCCTTGTGGGACGCTGATCACATCGTTCCCGTGGTGGAAGGCGGCGGCGAGTGCGACCTCTCCAACATTCGCACGTTGTGCCTGAAATGTCACCGCGCGGTTACGGCCGAGCTGCGGGCGCGGCTCGAGGTCCGGCGCGCGGCTTCGTCCGGAGGTTAGCGCTTCGCCGAAAGCCGCGGCAGCATCGGCTTCAAATAGCGCATCACCGTCTGGGCCACGATCTGATTGCCCTCGGCGGTCGGATGGATTCCGTCCTGCTGCATCATCCCCGGCTTGAAGACCACGTCCGATAGCAGAAACGGAATCCGCGCCAGATTGTACTTCTTGGCCAGATCCACGTAGATCTGGCCGAATTTCGTGATGTAATCGCCTCCGTAGTTGGGCGGCAGCGTCATGCCGGCGATCAGCACTTTCGATCCCGCGGCTTCCAGCGTCTGGATCATCTCCGCCAGGTTGGCGCGCGTGGTGTCGAGCGGCAGGCCACGCAGCCCGTCATTGCCGCCGAACTCCAGAATCGTGATGCGGGGTTTGCGCGCCAAAACTTCCTGGATGCGGTCCAGCCCGTCGGTGGTGGTATTGCCGCTGACGCCGGCGTTGAGCACGTGCCAATGCAGCCCGGCCGAGTCCAGATCTTTCTGCAGGAAATCCGGGAAGCTCTTGCCTGGCTCGGCGCCATATCCGGCGCTGAGACTATCGCCAAACGTGACGATCACCGGACGCGTATCCGAGTGTGTGGAAGGTGGTGCTGCTCCAAGCGGCGATAAACCGAATACCCCTGCGACACATCCAATGAGAAGAAGCTTGTCAAACGTCATGCACGCCACCCAATGCCATAATAAAAAATTGGAAGCCGAGCCGATTCAAGCCCCTTCTCAAACCCCGATGCAAGCCCCGATGCAAGCAACGACGCGCCCGCCCGCGATCCAGGTCTCGGCCCTCACCAAAAGCATTCCGACCGCCACCCACCGCGTCGACATCCTGCGCGGCATTGATCTGGAAATTTCCGCCGGCGAATTCGTTGCCATCATGGGGCCCTCGGGCAGCGGGAAAAGCACTTTCCTCGGATTGTTGGCCGGCCTGGATACTCCCACTTCCGGCCGAATTATTCTGGACGGCGAGGACATAACTGGGTTGAATGAGGACCGCATGGCGCTGCTGCGCGGCCGCAAGGTCGGGTTCGTGTTTCAGTCCTATCATCTGCTGCCGACGCTCACGGCCGAAGAAAATGTTTTGCTTCCTTATGAATTGACGGGCGGCAACGGCGCGACGGGTACGAGCGGGCCCCAGCGCGCCCGCGAGCTGCTTGAAAGCGTCGGCCTGCTCGACCGGCGCGATCATTACCCCATCCAGCTTTCGGGCGGCGAGCAACAACGCGTGGCCCTGGCGCGCGCCTTCATGGTTCGGCCGCCCATTCTGCTGGCCGACGAGCCTACCGGCAACTTGGACACGCAGAACGGCCAGCACGTGCTCGAGTTGTTGATCTCGCTCAACCAGCGCGAGGGAACCACACTGGTGCTGGTGACGCACGACTCCGCGCTTTCGGCGCGCGCAACGCGACGCATCACGCTGCGCGACGGTCGAATCGTGAGCGACGAACGAGCCGAGTAAACTCATGCGGTTTTCCTGGAGCACGGCGGCCAAGATCGCGTGGCGCGAATCGCGCTCGTCTTCGGTGAAATTCCTGTTCGTGATTTTCGCAGTCGCGGTCGGCGTCGGCTCGCTCACGGGCGTGCGCGGATTCAGCCGCGCCTTTCACGGGATGCTGCTCGAGCAGGCCCGCACGCTGATGGCCGCCGATCTTTCTCTGCGCGTCTTTGAGCTGCCCACGCCGCAACAGGCTGCCGAGATGGACGCGCTCGCCAGGAGCGGCGTCGACCGGACTTGGATCACCGAAACGGTGACCATGGCGTCCACCGCTGGCGACCACCCGCCCATGCTCGTGTCGGTGAAGGCCGTCGACCCGAAAAAGTATCCGTTTTACGGCGAGATTCGCTTGTCGCCTCCGGCTCCGCTCAAACAAGCGCTAACTGCCGATACCATCGCGGTTTCCGATGACGTGTTCCTGCGCTTGAACGTGAAGACCGGCGACACGATTCGCCTGGGCGGTCAGCTCTTCCGCATCATCGGCCAGGTGACGTATGAGCCGGATCGCATGGTGGGCAGCCTCAACGTCGGCCCGCGTGTGATGATGACGCGCGAAGGGTTGGACCGCACTGGCCTGCTGCTGCCGGGCAGCCGCTGGTCCGAGCGGTTCCTGTTCCGGCTCTCGCCCGGTTCCCCCAGCATCGAACAGACACGCGCGCGGTTGAAGGCCGCTTTCCCGGATGCCCTGATCGCCGATTTTCGTGAGACGCACCCCATCGTGACGCAAGGGCTGAACCGCTCCACCACGTTCCTGAGCTTGGTGAGCCTCATCACGCTAATCATCGGCGCCCTCGGCGTCGGCACCGCGATGCGCGCGCACATTCAGCAGCGCCTGGATTCCATCGCGATCATGAAATGCATCGGAGCGCGCGCCAGCCAGATCATGCGCATTTATCTGCTCCAGACCATCGCGCTGGGGCTTGGGGGCGGCCTCGTGGGCGTGGCCTTCGGGCTGCTAGTGCAGCGCATGTTCCCGGTCTTTGTCGCGCGCTATTTTCAGTTGGAGCCAAACCCGCAGTGGGATTTTCTGACCGCGGCGGAAGGCATCGGGATCGCGATTCTGGCGTCGTTGCTGTTCACCCTGCCGCCGCTGATCGGCATCCGGGATATTCGCCCCAGCCTGATTTTGCGCCGTGAGATGGAAGAAACGCGGCCGGATTGGCGAACACGTCTGGCCGGCGCGCGGGCTTCCTTTCTGGCGGGCGCTTTGATTCTGGCCGGATTCGCGGGCATTGCCATGTCCTTCGCCTCGGGCACGCCCCGCGACGTATGGAGGACCGGCGAATATTTCGCCGGTGCGCTGGTGATCAGCTTCGCCACGTTATCGGTGGTCGCGTGGCTGATGCTGCGCGGGCTGAAAATCATGAGCCGGCTGGGCCTGCCGTCCAGCGTGCGGCATGGCATCGCCAATCTTTACCGTCCCGGCGCACACGCGCAATCCGTGCTCGTAGCGCTGGGCGTCGGTGTGATGTTCACGCTGACCGTTTATCTGGTCCAGCATGGCATGATCGCCGAAATGAATCGCACATCGCCGCCCGGCATGCCGAACGTCTTCCTGATCGATATCTCGCCCAAGGATCGCGACGCGGTGCTGGATTTGGTGAAGCAGCAGCGCGGCGTGGACGGCACGCCTGAGCTGCTCGGCACCGTGGCCGCGAAAATCTTGAGCATTGGCGGCCAGGATCTCGCCACGATGGAGCTGAAGGGCTTCCGCCGCCGCTATCGCTCTCCGCGCTCGGTCACCTCCGAAGGCGCGATGCCGGATTACGTGACGATTCAGCGGGGCGGCTGGTGGAGCTCGCCCGCTGGACCGCCGCAAGTCTGCGTGGATCAAGATACGGCCAAGATTTTGCGCATCGACCCCGGAGCCGAGATGCGCTGGAGCATTTCAGGCCAGGACGTTTCGACGCGCGTGGCCTGCACCTACAGCATGGATTCGATTCATTTGGCCGGCCGCGTCGAATTCATCTTCAACACCGGCGCCCTCGCAGGCTTTCCGATCGTTTACTACAGCAGCCTGCGCGCCCAGCCGGCAGCGGTTCCCGCGCTCGAGGAGGCGCTCTACAAGCGCTTCCCCACCGTTACGGTGGTGAACGTAGCCGACGTATTGCAGATCGTGCAGGGCGTCGTCGACCGAATCTCCCAGGTAGTTCGCTTCATCTCCATGTTCGCGATTCTGGCCGGCGCGATCATTCTTTCTTCGAGCGTGGCCGGTACCCGTTTCCGCCGCATGCGCGAAGTAGTGATTTTGAAAACGCTCGGCGCCACGCGCTGGCGCGTCAGCCGTATTTTCTCGGTCGAGTTCCTGGTGCTTGGCGCGGTGGCCGGCCTGACGGGCGGCCTGCTCGCCTCGGGCTTCGCCAACTTCCTGTTAAAGCGCATGCTGGACGCGCAAACTTCGATTGCCCTGATTCCGATTCTGGTTTCGGTGGCCGCCACCGCGCTGATCGCCAATGCCGCCGGCTGGATGGCCAGCTTCCCCATCCTGGGCCAGAAGCCGCTCGAAATTCTGCGCGAAGAATAGCGCGCGAACGATCGCTATTGTTGGCTCTGAACCGCGATATAGCCGCTCGGTGGTGACGCTACTCCGCCCACCGTGATCACCAGTGGCTGATTGCCGGCCGGCACGCCGGCAGGTACTTGGATGTTTAGCTGATACAGCCCCGCGAATTGCGAGAGGCCGACATACAAGATTTCCGGCGCGTCCAGCGTGACGCCGCCGAAGGTGACGGAAACCGGCGCTGTGACTTTCGGTGTTCCGCTTGGAACAATCCCGGGCGCAATCGCGGGATTGGTGGCGCCGAAGCCGGTGGCGAACAGCGTGAGATAATCGCCGGGCTTGGCAGGCGTGAACGTCGCTCCGCTGATCAATCCCGCGGGACCTATGTACCCGCCGGTGACGGCGTTGATCGCGGCGATCGGAAAAGGGCCGCTCCCCACCGTGGTGAAGTAGAAGAACTCAGGCGCCGTGGCTTGTGCTGGGACGCTGATCGGCGGGCTCGCCACGGCTTGGGGGGTGCCGCAGCCTGTGATCACCTGAACCGGCACACTGCCGGACGTCACGGCGGGCACTTGCGCGTTGATCTGGGTGGGATACACCGAGAAGATTGGCGCTGGAACATTGTCGAACTGGACGCACACCCCGTCCACATTCGCCGCGATCTGCCCGTTGACCACCTGCCCTTGCGCGGACGTTCCGGCGGGAGCGAAATTGGAGCCGAAAATCGAAACGATGGCGTTCGGTGAGAGCACCGCCACGCGCGGATTGCTCAATCCCGCGCTAACCACGCCGGCGGTGGCGATCGACGGAGTGTCCGCTGGATTTGCCGTCAGCGAAAACGTGACGTTAGGGAGCCCATAGGAGAGAGCAGTGATCGTGACCGGGCCGGGATTGGCGCCCAGCGTCACCATCGCCGTCACCGTGCCATCGTTGAGCGTAATCGCGGGAGAGGGATTGATTGTGGCGCCCCCGTTCGGGCTTACCGTGAAGTTCACGACGACTCCCGGAACGCCCGCACCCGTGCTGTCGGCGATTTGCAGGACCAGCGGCGCCGCCAGTTCCGTTCCGACGGTTCCGCTTTGGCCGTTGCCGCTCACAATCGTCATGGTCGCCGTCTTGAAGGTTTGGGGCGCCAGCATTCGCACGCGGTCGTTGAACGAATCGACGGCGTATACGTTCCCCGCTGCATCCACGGTCAGCCCGAACGGGTCGAGCTGCGCCGCGATGGCTGGTCCACCATCACCCATGCTCGGAGTAAATGTACCGTTGCCGGCGATGGTCGTGATCAATCCTTGCGGATTCACGCGCCGAACCACGTGATTACCGCCATCTGAGATGTACAGGTCTCCAGAGCCGTCCATTGCGATGCCAGTCGGATAATTAAGGGTGGCGCCGGCAGCGGGACCGCCATCGCCCGAATAGGCCGCGAGGCCGGTTCCCACAACCGTGGTGATCGTATTATTCGGGTTGATTTCGCGGATACGGTTATTGAAT
>JASIGB010000151.1:0-11322 GCA_030045355.1 Bryobacteraceae bacterium | reverse complement strand
GGCAATCCAGCGCAGTAACGACCGGCATGAAAATGGCATGGATAGACTCCTCGCCCTAGTAGGCGGAAATCCATCGGAAATTCCCTCAGCGCCCCTGCGCCTCGCCTGAGTACTGCCCCAGCCAAGCGTCGATTTCCGGAAGGCGTTGGGCTCGCAATCGCGCGTTCAATTGGATGGTCGCAATCGCGGAAACCACGTTTTGCTGTGCGCTGGCGGGAATGTGCCGGCGCGCGTAATTCTCCAACTCACCGGCGCGCTTCTGGTCGTTCGACGCGCTCGCGATCGCGGGCATCAGCCGCAAACGCTCGAAGGACTCTACGGGATACCCCGGCTGGTCCACGTGCGCCAGCGCGAACTTCCACGCGAGATCCGGATGATTGGCCGCCAGCGAGCGAAACGTCGAGCCCACCGTACCGGCCGGCGCTTCCGGACTGGCGGCCAGTTCGAGCATCCTTCGTGCGCTCGCCGGATCGGCCACTCCCGCCAGCGCTTCCCAGATGTGCTCCTTTTCGAGCGGATCATTGGCCGCGCGAGCGAGGTCCATCAGGCTGCCGAACGTTGTCGCATCCGCATGCCGCGCGACAATCGTTAGCGCCGTGCGCCGCACCTCCGGCGAGAGGCTGCCTGGATCTTGCAGAGCTTGATCCCAGCGGCGGCGCGCTTCCGCAATTGTTTGCGAATCATCGTACAGACTGAGCGTTTCGAGCACCGCGCTCCTCAGCCGGCTGGTATTCGCGTCCTCGCCAGGCTGCGCGTCCCATCCCACACGTTGTTCGAGCGGATGAAGGCGCGCGCGCACAAACTCCGCGAACTTCGCGCGGCCTGGCGCGTCGCGATAAAGCCGGTCGAGCGATGCCAATGTATTCACCACTTGCACCCACACCACTGGATCGGCGTCTAATGGAAGTTTTTGCGCCAGATCCAGATAATTCGTGATTGGCTCATAGCCGGACTCGCCCAGCGCCCACGTATCGTACAGGATGCCCAACTGGTTGGCCGCACCTGCAGCGGCAAAATGTTCTCCCAACGCCCGGACCATGGCCTGCGAATACAGCGTGCGTGCGAAGCTGGATTCGCCGGCATTGACGATCACAGGTCCGGGCCCCGCGACGGCTACCGTCGTTGGGGATGCGCCGGAAATCAGCTCGGGGCTGGGCGTGCCGCCCGCGCTCACCTCCACAGGAATGTGCCACGTTTGGGGTGCTAAGCCGGCGATCGTCTTAGGATCCTCGGCGAACCGGCCTTCGCTGAGCAAGATCTTGTTCTCGCCGCCGCTCGCCGCTTCGCTTTCCACGCGCAGCAGCGGAACTCCCGGCTGCCGCGTGAAGTCCGCTTCAATTTCCAGCACCGGCTTACCCGACGCCTTCTGCACTTCGCGCCACAAATCCGCGTCGACGGTATTTCCGTACGCATGCGCCGCCATATACCGCCGCACTCCGTCGCGAAATGCGTCCGCTGAAACGTACGCTTCCAGCATGGCGATCACGGCCGCGCCCTTGTTGTAGGTGATGTCGTCGAACGCCTGCTCGGCCTGGCTCGCCGTCAGAACCGTCTGCACGATCGGGTGCGTCGAAGGCTTGGCATCGGCGCGTTTTCCGCGTTCGGTAATCCGCAGCGCCTGCAATCCGGTCTTCCATTCCGGATGTAGATCGTCGGCGGCCTTGGTCTGCATCCAGCGGGCGAAGCCTTCGTTCAGCCACAAATTGTCCCACCACGCCATGGTCACCAGATCGCCGAACCACTGGTGCGACATTTCGTGCGCCACGACTTCAAACACGCGCTGCCGGTCTGTTTCCGTCGATGCTTTCGGATCGAACAGCAGATCTTCCTGGCCATAGAAGATCGCGCCCCAATTTTCCATGGATCCGCCGTCGATGTCGCCCGGCGCGACGATCAGGTCCAGCTTGGGCAGCGGAAAACGAAGCCCGAAATAATCGTCATAGTAATGCAGCAGCCGCGCGGCCTGTTCCAGCGCATAGCGCCCCTTCTCCGCATCGCCGCGATTCACCACCACCCCCACCTGGACGCCGTCCACCGTGGTCGCGATCCGCTCGAAATCGCCGATGCCCAGGAACAGAAGATATGTGGACATTTTCGGCGTGGTGGCGAAATGCACGCGATTTTCGCCGCTCGCGAGCTTTTCCGTGGAGGCGATGGGCATATTCGATACCGCCATCAGATCGGCCGGCGCATCGACGGTGATGCTGAAGGTCGCCTTAAACGCGGGCTCGTCCCACGACGGCATGAGGCGCCGCTCGGAAGCCGGCTCGAAGTTGGTGGCGATGGTGCGCTGTTTGCCCCACGGGCTCGCATAATCCATGGCGAAGAAACCGAGTGTGGTGCGCTCGATTTTGCCGTGGTAATCGATCTCGAGCGTGTGCTGTCCGGCGGCGACGGTATGCGGAAACGTCAAGATCGCGCGCTGCAGTCTTGCATCGAGCCGAATGGATGCGGCCGGCGTGCCGTCGATCGCCGCTTTGTCCAGCACGAGCTCGTCGGAGTTGAGGATGATCTCGCGCGCCGGCGCCCGCACGTCAAGTTCGATGCGCACCCGGCCGCGAAACGTGAGCTGCGCGGGGTTGGGGAAGAGAGCCAGATCGTAATGCGTAGGCGTTACGCCGGCAGGAAGCCGCTCAGCCTCGGGAGCCGCACCACTCGCTCCCACGATCGCCAAAAACAGAAGCGTGCCGCGAAAACCGAGTGCCATGACTCAGGTTATCACTCGGCCGCCGGACGCCATCTAGACTCCCGGCGCATAGCAGTTATTCGCCTGCTTTACTCGGCTGCTTTGGCCGTCTCTTTTACTTCCTGGCCCGGTTCGCCGCCGGCCTGCTTGATGATCGCGGCGGTCGTCTCATGCACCGGTCCGGGACCGCCGGCATAGCCGACCTTGCCCATCGCGATGTCCAGCGCCGTGAAGCCCTTCTTGTTGCGCGCGTTGACGTTCGCGCCTTTCTCGATCAGATATTTCGCAATGGAATCCGCGCCCCGTCCCGCCGCGCCATGCAGGGCCGTCTCGCCTTTATCGGTGGCCGCGTTTACGTCGATGCCGAGCGACACGCACAGTTTCACCGCGTCCAGCGCCTCGGCTTCGGTGCCGCGAATATGATCGTTCCAGCCCTCGCCGGCCGCCACCATGAGCGCCGTCTGGTTGTTTTTGCCCACCAGCTTCGCGTCGGCGCCATGATCGAGCAGATAGTGCATCAGCTCGACGTCAGCGCTGCGTGCCGCGCGCGTGAACGGCGTGGTCCCCTCGCCCATGCTGCGGTCGCCCATATCCTGCGCGAGCTTTTCGATCGGCGCCGGAGCTTTGAGCTGCGCGTTCACGTTGGCTTTGTGATCGATCAGGGACTTGATGACGTCCATGCTGGTGGTCTTGTCCGTCTCCTTGCGGGCCGGCCGCGGCGACCAATCCACGTCGTGCATCTCTACCGCGCTGTACAGCGCCGTCCGCCCGTTCTGGGCCGCGATGTTCACATCCGCGCCCCGGTCGATGAGCATTTGCGTCAGGTCGTAGTGGCTGTTCAGGATCGCCAGAATCAGCGCGTTGTTCCCGTCCGAATCCAGGGCGTTGATATCGGCCTTGGCGTCCAGCAACGCCTTGACCGTATCCATCTGCCCCTGGCGGGCCGCGAACAGCAGAGCGGTCAATCCGCCGCGCGCGATGGGCGCCGACGGCGTGCCGGCCTCCATCTTGGGCGCCTTAGTGTCGCGGTCATAGGAACGAATACTCAAATCCGCGCCGTGCCCGGCCAGCAGGCTGACGATATCGGCATGTCCCTCCGCCGCCGCCCACATCACCGCCGTCTGCCCGCGGAAATTTTCCTTCGCGTTCACATCGGCGCCATGCGCGACGAGGGCCTTCACCGCACCCAGGTTCCCGTCGCGAGATGCTTTCATCAGCACCGTCTCGGCCTGCGAAGTCACCAGCGTGTTGGGATCCGCGCCCGCATCCAGCAGCTTATTCACTAGTTCTTCGCTGCCGATTCGGACCGCTTCCGACAATGGTGTCGCCCCGTAGCGATTGAGCGCCGTGACGTTCGCGCCGTCTTTGAGCAGCGCTTCCACGGTGGGCAGATCGCCCCAGTGCGCGGCCCAATGGAGCGCCGTCGTGCCATCGGCCGTACTGGCGTTAACGTCTACGTGCTGCTTCAAAAGCGCCTGGACCGTCTCGGCGTCGCGGTTCTGCACCGCGTCCACCAGAACGCTAGTTCCGTTGGTTGCCGCGAAGGCCGCGACCGAGAGCAGCGCGCTCGCCAGTGAGAACTGCATCAGCCGTTGGATTTTCATCTCCACCTCCTAGACTTCCGTCAGAATGCCGGTGCTGTCGCCGATGTGATTCTCGTTCAACCCGGCCTTCACCAGCGTGGTGGCGAGCAGATTGGCCATCGGCGTGTCTTCCGGATATTTGATATGCCGCCCGCCCTTCAGCCGCCCGCAAGCTCCGCCCGCGATGAACACCGGCAGCGGCGAATGGTTGTGCAGGTTGCTATTGGACATCGAGCTGCCGAACACGATCAGCGAATGATCTAGCAGGGTGCCGTCGCCGTCTTTGATCGATTCGAGCTTGTCCATGAAGTACGAGATCAGGCTGACGTGATAGGTGTTGATCTTGGTCAGCTTTTCCAGCTTCTCCGGATTGTCCTGGTGGTGCGAAGTGGCGTGGAACGGATCGGGCACGCCGATCTGCGGGAACGTCCGGTAACTCACTTCGCGCGCCATCATGAAGGTTTCGATGCGTGTGATATCGGCCTGGAACGCCACGGCCATCAGGTCGAACATCATCTTGGAATGCACCACGTGATCGTCCGGGATGCCGATGGGCGTCGACGGCACGTGAACGCTCGCGCTGTTTTTCTTCTCCGTGAGTTGGATGCGGCGCTCGATCTCGCGCACGTTGTCTAAATACTCGGCCACGCGATTGCGGTCGTTGGACGGGAGCCCGCGCTCCAGGCGGCTCACTTCGCCCGTCACGGCGTCCAGAATGCTGCGCTCACGCGAGATCCGCAGCGCCCGCTCCTGGGCGTTCGATCCATCGCCGAACAGCCGGTCGAATACCACGCGCGGATTGATCTCCATCGGCAGAGGCGTGGTGGGCGTGCGCCACGAAATCGTATTGGTGTAGGTGCAACTGAAACCCACGTCGCAGGCGCCGATCAAGCCGGTCATGTCTTCGGTGGCGAGCTCGAGCGATGGCAGCGGCGTGTCCTGCCCGATGTGCTGCGCCGCGATCTGGTCCACCGTCGTGCCCGCGCGCACGTCTTCGCCCTCGGTGCGCTTGGGATGCACGCCGTTCAGGAATACCGAAGGCGACCGTCCATGGTCGCCGCCGCTGTCGTTCGGTCCATAGGGGCCGGCCAGCTTGTGCGCCAGATTGCTGATCACCACCACCTGGTCATGATGGTCCTTGAGCGGCATCAGAGTGCGCGAAAGCTCGAAGCCAGCGCCCTCGGAAACGGGAGTCCAGTTGCTCATCACGGCGCCATGCGGAATGTAGCAGTAGGCCAAGCGGATGCGCTCCGCCGCCGCCGTCTTCGAGGTCAGGGTTTGCGCCGGGACCATCGAATCGAGCAGAGGCAGAGCCAGGCTGACGCCCACGCCGCGCAGAAACGTGCGTCGCGGCAAATGTTTCTTCGTGATGATCATTTTGCTCCCATCTCTTTCAAATAAGTTCGGTCAAATAATCGAAACTGCTTAACGCAAGCTCGCGCTCACCGCGCGATTCTCGGCCTCCCGCGATTTCTCCTTCATCTGGAACGGCGTGCTTTTCACAATTCCCAGCACGATCGCGGATAGTTTGTAATCGTTCTTTCCCGCCTCGCGTACGATGGCGCGGATGGCCGGCATGTCGTAATATTGGACTCCGCGGCCCAACCCGTACGTCATCAATTTTTCGGTGAAAACACTGGCGAAAATCTGCGGCTTCGCCAGCAGGATCTCGCGCAGCGATTCGGGTCCGTCGATCTTCGCGCCGTTGAACATCACGCCCGAAGGATCGATCTTCGCGCCCTCGTCCGTCGAGCGCCACTGGCCCACAGCGTCGAAATTCTCCAGCGAAAATCCGATCGGATCCATCAGCTTGTGACAGCTCTTGCACGGCTCGTTCTGCCGGTGCTCTTCCATGCGCTGGCGCAGCGAGGTCAATTTGCCCGGATCGGAATGTTCCTTCAACGCCGGCACGTTCGGCGGCGGAGGATTGGGCGGCATGCCGATCAGATTCGTCAGAATCCACTTGCCGCGATTCACCGGCGAAGTGCGCGTGGGCAGCGACGTCACCGTGAGGATGCTGGCCTGTCCGAGCAATCCGCGGCGATTTTCATCGGTGATCGTCACGCGGCGGAAATCGCTGCCATAAATGTTCGGAATTCCGTAGTGCCGCGCCAGCCGTTCGTTGATGAACGTATAGTTGGCGTCGATCAGATCCATGATGCTGCGATCTTCACGGATGATGTTGTCGAGGAACAGATCCGTTTCCTGCTTCATGGCCTGGCGCAGGTTGTCGTCGAAATCCGGGAAAGTTTCGAAATCCGGGTTGATGTTCTTCAGGTTGCGCAAGTACAGCCACTGGTCGGCGAAATTATCGACCAAGGCCTTTGATTTCGGATCGGCCAGCATGCGCTTCACCTGGGCTTCCAACACTGCGGGCTCATGCAACTTGCCGAGCGTGGCTAGGTTCAACAACTGCTCGTCGGGAATACTGCTCCACAAGAAAAACGAAAGCCGCGACGCCAGTTCCAGATCGCTGACGCGATACACCGCGCCGGGAGCGAGCGCCGCCGGATCCGGTTCGAAGCGGAACAGGAATTCGGGGCTCGCGAGAATCAGTTGGATCGCCGCTTCTATCCCCGAATCGAACGTGCCGCCTTCGTTCCGGCCTTTCTGATAGAAGCTGAGCAGCGTTTCGAGATCGTTGTCGTTCGTGGGGCGCCGGAATGCTTTGCGCGCCAGTGTGCCGATGACCTTCTTCGCGCAGGGTATTTCCTCGGCCTGGCTGTGCGGCCGGCAGGTGAAGATCAGCTTCCGGCTGGCGGTGTCGCCGGGACCGGTGGACTTCAGCGGCCCCGTGATGCTCACGCGGTCCACCGCCGGCAGTCCGCGGAAATCCAGCGGGTCCAGATTGGCGCGTTCGAACGGTTCCAGGATGTTATCGTCCTGGGATTCGCCTTCGGCCATGAAGGTCGCCACCACGGTTCGCATCCCTGCCTTCACCGGAACGCGCACCGTCAGCCGCGAGTCGATCTCCTCGGCCGATTTCCCTGAATTCGTGTAGCTGAGCTCCTGTTCGTCCTTGCCGCCGATGGTGGCCAGTTTCACGCGTTGGCCGTCGATCGAGATCTCCACCTGGTGCAATTCTTCCAGGCCCTTGATCACGTCGGCCGTCGCGCGCCACAACCGGACCTTGATCGTGTATTCGCCGTCCAGCGGGAAATAATGCCGGATCGCGAGGCCGCCGCGCGTTCCGAGCGGCAGCCCTTCCATGTGCTCGTTCTGGGAAAGGTCGGGCTTCGCGCGATAGGTGGTGGTATCGGCGGTGATGTTGGGATCGCCCACCGCCAGCCGGCTCAAATTCCAGGAAGCCGACATGTAGCGCTCCAGCAGCGAGGGCGAGGTGCGCAGCACGTCTGCGATGTCGTCGAACCCGTAGCTTTCATCATCGGCCGGCAGCAGCGGCGCCGGATCCACCTCCAGGCCCAGCAGATCGTGAATGGCGTTGGCATACTCGGTGCGGTTCAGCCGGTGCAGCGTCGCCCGGCCGGGGTTGGGATGCGCGGCCGAGGCGTGGTCAATCGACGTGGTTAGCCAGGAAACCAGGTGATCGATGCTCGCCTGATCCGGCCGCGGCATGCCCTGCGGCGGCATGGCGCCCAGGCTGAGCTTGTGAACCACCTTTTCCCAAAGTTCCGCGCCCGCGGGAATGTTCGTCATGTCCGCGGACTGCAAGGACATACCGCCGGTCTTCAATTTGTCGCTGTGGCAGACGACGCAATACTTGTTTACCAGTGTTCGTTCGGCGGAAACGGTAGCGGGATCGGAGTTCGGTTCGGGGGGAGGGGCGGCCTGTATGCAGGTGGTGAAGGCAGTGCTGAAAATTGCAAGACAAACAATGTCTTTCCCTGTCAAATCGGCCTCCCATCGCCGCCCGAGCGATGTATATAAATAATGTCAAAAAAGCGCGTTGCATGCAAGGGGGGTGGGGTACCGGTGCTGGTCTTGCATGCAGAATCTTATCTCTCACATTTTCTTAGAGTTTTGTTTAAACTAGGGCTGAGCGATCATGTCAACCCAGCCGAAAAAATCCCCCATGGAGTACACCATTCTGCTGCTGATCTCCGAGCCGCTGATCCGCCAGGTAATCCGTGAAGTTGTGGAACGTGCCGGGTACTTGGTGCTCTCCACGGGCGACCTGGGCACCGCCGTGGATCGCCTCGGCGAATGCAGGGCCGACCTGCTCATCATTTCTCCCTACGTGGAAACCATCTCGGGCCACGAGGCTGCGAAGTATCTGCAATCGCGGTGCCCGAGCATGCGCATCCTGATGGTCGCCGGTTTCCTGGCGGACGACCGGCTGCGCTACCGCGCCGAATTGGAACGTGTCGAGATGTTCCCGCAGCCTTTCACCGGCGCGCAGTTGCTCGAAAAGGTCCGGAAAATTCTGGCTGAGCCGAGAGTGGGCCCGGCGCAGGAGTAACCAGCCCGGCAGCCAAGCGACGCTTGGTCAACATTGGAAAGCAACCTCCGCCCCTCTTGCCAAGCCGTCGCGCCGTACGTTGCCGAGCAACATGCTCAGGAGGCCGGTGCGACAATGAAGTTGTGTTCGAGACGATGCAGCGCGAATCCACGCGCCGCGCGATACTGATCGCGCCGTTTGCGTTGGCCGGCCTGGCCGTCTTCGCGATGCGCTGGCGCCAGGATTCCGGGGAAGATTCCGCCGCGTCTATGAATGGAGCCTCGCACGAGCAGGTCACCATCGTCGAATTCGACGACCGTGGCCGCCGGATCGGCCCCGCGCGCGTCGCCAAAGTGGTTCGCTCCAGCGCACAATGGCGCAAGCAGCTCAGCGGCGAGCAATTTTACGTCACGCGCTTGCAGGGAACCGACGTGGCTTTCTCCGGAACGTTTTACCAACTGCATCAAGCCGGGCTGTTTCGCTGTATCGGCTGCGATAATCCCGTCTTCAGCTCCGATGCCAAGTTCGATTCCGGCACCGGCTGGCCGAGCTTTTGGGAGCCCATCGCCCCGGAGAATATCGCTACTCATTCCGATTACGCCATGCTGATGAAGCGCACCGAAGTCCACTGCGTACGCTGCGATGCGCACTTGGGTCACCTCTTCAACGACGGCCCCGAGCCCACTTACCTCCGCTACTGCATCAACGAATCGTCGCTGCGGTTCATTCCGCGCCCGGCCTGAGATATGCTTGATAGGCCCTATCGGAGGGGCACACCCATGCGCATGCTACTCAAGGCGACCATCCCTGTCGAGGCCGGCAACGCCGCCGCGTCTAACGGCACGCTCGGCACTACCATTCAAAAGATCCTGGCCGATCTCAAACCCGAAGCTGCGTACTTCACCGAAGATTTTGGCGAGCGCACCGCCTGGATCTTCTTGGACATGACGGACTCCTCGCAGCTTCCCGCGATCGCCGAGCCGTGGTTCCTGGCCTTCAACGCTAAGGTCACCGTTCGTCCGGCGATGAACCCGCAGGATCTCGCCGCGGGCCTGGGTGGACTGCAGCAGGCGGTGAAAACCTACGGCAAGGCCGCCGGCGCGTGAGCTCGCGTTTCGCATGTTTGCTGGTCCTCTGCGCCGCGACCGCTGCGGCGCAGACCGACTCGCCGGTAGTCGGTGTCGGTCCGTTTCTGCATATCGTCGCCGATCTCGATCGATCCCTGGCCTTTTATCATGACCAGCTCGGCCTGGAACTCACCGGTCCTCCGGGCGAACATAAATTCACTGATAATCCGGCGGTCGCGAACCTCTACGGAGTGCCGGGCAAGCAGTTTCGCGCCGCGGTGCTGAAGATTCCGGGCTCTGAGATGGGAATCGAGCTGGTGCAATGGGGCGAAGCGCGTACGCCGAAGTCAGCACCGCGAGCCGTCACCCTGACGCTTCGCCGGCCCGGTGCAACCCGCGCGACGCTGGCCGATCCCGATGGATTTCCGATCAAACTGGACCCGTCCGTTATTGCGGGAGCCGAACTCAGCGTCGTCGTGAACGATGCGCCCAAGATCGCGGCGCTTTACGAGAAGGTGCTTGGGTTGAAATCGGACCGGATCCGGTTCACAAAAGCGACCGGCAAGGGCGGCCTGGACGTTGCTTTTCCCACCCCCGGTCAGGGCATGCTTCGCCTCTTCGTCCGCAACGTCAACGCGCTCACCGCCTCGTTCAAAAGCGCCGGATTCTCGGTCATCACCACCGGCGGCGAGCCGGTCACTCTGCCGCAGGGCCAGCGAGTGATCATCTTGCGCGACCCGAACAATTTCTACCTCCAGCTTATGGAACGGCCTTAGCGTGCGGCGCAGAACGTTCCTGCAGGCCGCCGGCCTCGGCATCGCGACTATGGCACAAGCCCAATCCACCACGCGCTCGGTTCAAACGCCGGTGCTCGACGCCGGCTACGAAGAAAGCGGCAATCCGCAGGGATTCCCCATCGTTCTTCTGCACGGCTTCCCGGACGACGCGCACGCCTATGATCGCGTCGCGCCGCCGCTCGCTGCCGCCGGCCATCGCGTGCTGGTCCCTTACCTTCGCGGCTACGGACCCACGCGTTTTCGCGACGCTTCGGCGCCGCGCATGGCCGAGCAGGCGGCCATCGGGCAGGACGTGATCGATTTCGCCGACGCCCTCGGCTTGAAGCAAATCGCGGTGGCCGGATACGACTGGGGCGGGCGCGCCGCCTGCATCGCCGCCGCGCTCCATCCCGATCGCGTGCGCGCGGGCGTGTTCATTGCTGGCTATCTGGTCCAGGACATCTTCGCCCCGCCGCGCCCTGCGCCGCCCGAACTCGAGCGCGAACTCTGGTATCAGTGGTATTTCATGACCGAGCGCGGCCGCGTGGGACTGGCGGCGAACCGCCGCAGCTTGTGCAGGCTGTTATGGCAGACCTGGTCGCCCGGCTGGCACTTCAGCGACGACGAATACAACCGCACCGCGCCGTCCTTCGATAATCCCGATTTTGTCGACTGCGTGATCCATTCCTATCGCCATCGCAACGGCACCGCGCCCGGTGAAAAGCGCTTTGAAGCGATGGAGCGCGAACTCGCCAAGCGGCCCAAAATCGCCGCGCCATCAATCCTGCTCTATGGCGACTCCGACGTCCTG
>JASIGB010000150.1:0-3715 GCA_030045355.1 Bryobacteraceae bacterium | reverse complement strand
GCTCGCGTCTGCCTTCCGCCGCGGACACACGAAAGAGCGGGGTTATGAGCAAAGGGAGGAGGCCTGCCACGAAGGCGAGCGCAACGTCGCGGATTCCATCGTTGAGGATGGGAGATGATCCCAGCCGCGCTTCGGGCAAGCGTGGAGGCATTGGCAGCGCTCGCGCTGAAGCAGAAACTCGCCGCCGGATATGCGATCTATGAAATCGACGCGGACACCGGAGAGCGCACGTTGAAACTGGCGGCAGGAGTCACGGACGGTACGACCTTTCGTTTTCCCCTGGGCCACGCGGAACGGTCTGGCGAAGTGGTGTTCGTCTGTGGCGGAAACATCGACGGCGACGATGCGGTCAATCTGGAGCGCATCGCGCGCGCCATCGACCAGGTGTGGCGCCTGAGCTTGCTTGCGGAGTCCTATGCGCGCGAAGCCGCCCGGATCGGCGCGCTGGAAGCGGAGCTGGCCGATTCCAAAATCGCCGAACGCGCGCGCGGATTGCTCGCCGGTTCTTCGTCGGCCGAAGCGATCGAAACCATCCTCCATCACGTCGCGAGCGTACTCCGGCCAAGCGAAATCGAGACCGCGCTCGCGCAGTTCGCGCGCGATCTCGGGCAGCAGATTGTCGAACGCAAGTTGACCTCACGAGCCAAAGCGGTCCTGCAAACCCGCTATGGCCTCTCAGAGGAGCAGGCTCATGCTCATTTGCGCGTGGTCAGCCGCGCCAGCCGCAAGCGGCTGCGAGACGTCGCCGAGGCGGTAATCGCGAACCCGGACTCGGCAGACCAATCGTGCTGGGACATCCCCGCGCCGGGCATTTCGGAAATAAGCAAGATCAGTTCGCGCGAATAGCGATATCCTCTGTCAGCTTCTCGCAAGCCGGCCGCGAGGGAGCCACGCCAGCGGATGTTGGCCAGCGATTTCTCGCATGCCGAAACCGCACTGCAGGCGCACCGGGATAGACATAAGAACAACGTCTATTGATCGCGTTTGGGTTGTTCGCGGCGCTGTTCGAGATTGTTGACGAACGCAAGCATGGCATCGCGCTCGTCACTGTCGAGCCTGCCGTCGCCGTTTTTGTCGAACGCCTTAAACAACTGGGTCAGGCGCTGAACAGCATCCGGCGATAGCATCTCGTAAGGAAGGTCCTGGAGCGTCTCCACCTGGCTTAGAAATTGATCCACGTATTCGCGGCCGATCTCACGGCGGAAGTCGCGGGCGTCCTCCGGGGTGGGGAGCACCACGTTCAGGAACACCAGCGCCATCTCGTCGGTGGTTTGTTCGCCCCAGCGCACTTCGACGGGCGGGCGCGCGGGATTACGCGGATTGTTCGCCGAATTGTCGTAGGTGTATTCGATGTCGACGCGCGTGCCCTTGGGCAGGTCGATGAGCTTCTTATAGCGATAGGCGTTCTGCCAATTGAAATCCCAGTCCTTGATCCAGATGAGCGGCAGGGTGGAGCCGTCGGGCAGCGTCGCGGTGACTTTCATGTCTTTGCACAAGTAGTGCGCGTGCGGCGTGACGCCGGCAAGTTGCACGTCGCGCGGAATGGTGAGCGAGCCTTTGGCAACGTAATGGGAATCGCCGGCCGGAATATCGAGGTGATGATCGAACACCAGAATCGAGGTGCGGCCTTTGGAGGGCGGGCCGGAAAAGCTGAGGCCGAAGGACGATTGATCCAGTTCCGGCTTTCCGGAGAGATGATAGTGGATCTGGATCACCAGGTCCGTGCCCTTGCGCAGCGGGATGGAGAGCGCGGGATCGCGCGGCGGCGGCGTAAATCCGGGCGCCCATCCGCCGAGGAGTCCGGCGGCGGGAATCCCCGGACCACCGAAACAGGAATAGCTGCCATCGGGGCTTTTGGCCGCCAGTTCGCGCGCCTTGCCGCTGGTGTCCATAAACACGAGCGCGTGATGGACGATGCGGCGGTTGTCCGGGCGGAATTCGGTGCCATCGACGAAGACATCGTGGTCGAGGCCGGTTGGAAGCACGAAGCAGCGATATTGATCGGGACCGCTGGCGGGCAGCGAATATTTCAACGGGATGGTGAGCACTTGATCGGGCTGGCCGCCCTGCCAGCCGTCGACGAACTGGGGCGGCTGGGGTTTTAGCGCGGGATCGCCTTCGGGCGCGCCTGCTTTGGCCCAGGCTTGAATGAGCGCTATCTGCTGGTCGCCGAGGCGGCGAACGCCCGTGAAATCGCCATAACCGGGTTCGGCCTTCCAGGGCGGCATGAAGCGCTGAGAGACCGCGCCGGCGATTAAAGCAGCGCGCTTGGCGGCGTCCTGATACGTGAGCAACGGAAAGGGCGCCACTTCGCCGGGCCGATGGCAAGTGGAACAATTGGCATAAAGAATAGGCGCGATATCCTTATTGAACGTGGGCACGGTGGGGGCTGTGGCAGCAAACATCGCCACAGGGCACAACAGGATTAGTGCGAATTGTTTCATACTGCCTTCCTCTATTTCGGCGGAGTGACGGCGCACCCGAAGGCTTTGATCCGCGGATTCGCCACCGGCTTGCCTGCGAGCACCGCATCCAGCGCTTCGCGCAGATCGAATTTAGTCGGAACCTGACGCCGGATGGTGAAATCCTCCACCAAATCATCGATCCGCCCCAAGTAAAGCAGCGTGCCGTCGGGCGTGAGAACGGCCGCGGACGGGATGGTGGTGGCGCCGGTCATCTTCACCAGGATTTCATGCGGATCGAACAGCACCGGAAAAGAGAATTGATAATCCTTGGCGTGCTGGACCACGTCGGCGTCGGCGATTGTCAGATCGGCCTGCACAGCGTAGAAGGCGACGCCGCGGGATTCATAATCATGCCGGCTGCGGTTCATTTCTGGAACCTCGTTGTTGCTCAACGGGCAATCCGTCGTCGTAAAGAATACGACGATCGCCTTCTTCCCGTTCCATTCTTGCGGAGTATGAACCACACCAGCGGTGTCGCGCAGCGCAAATTCGGGCCGGTGAGCGGCCACGGCCGAGGAACACAATAGCGCCCCAGCCAGCCAAACTCGAAGCATGATGCCTTCAGTTTAGTTGGTTTTCAGCTCCGCGTACAATTGGCGGACGAAGCGTTCGGACGTGGCGGGGCCGGCCGGAATCGAGTCGAAATCGGCGGTGGGCTTGGCCGCGAGGACCTCGTCCACGCTTTTACCTTCCTTTACCAAAGCGGCTACCTTGTCGCGAATGACGAGGATCATGTCGCGATGCGCGATGAGAGCGGCGCGGTCGACCGCGGGGCCGTGCCCGGGAATGATTTTGGTGTTAGGACCGGCCATGCCGATGGTGATGCCGAGGCCTTCCAACATCCCGTTCAGCGATCCGCCGTTGACGCGATCGATGTTAGGGAACTGGATGGAGCGGAAATAGTCGCCAGTCATAAGCACGTCGTTGTGGACGAAGTGCACCAGCGTATCGCCGTCGGTGTGCGCGCGGCGAATGGGGATGAGTTGTACCACTTCGCCGTCCATGTGAAACGTCACGGGGCCTTCGTAGGTCACCACTGGAAGCGCGGCGGCGGGAGCGGGCGTGCCGGGCGCGCCGTTGGCGCCGGGCGAAGGATGAACCAGCCGGTAGCGCAGTTCATCGCGCGCAAAAATGGTGGCGCCCATCCCAGCGAAATTCGCATTGCCGCCGGTGTGGTCGCCGTGCACGTGCGTGTTCACCAGGAAGCGGATGGGTTTGTCGGAAATCTGATGGATGGCAGCTGCGATTTT
>JASIGB010000149.1:0-3973 GCA_030045355.1 Bryobacteraceae bacterium | reverse complement strand
CCCGGCATGGGCGTGATCGCGGGCATAATCAGCGCTTCCCGCACCTTAAAGACATTCATGCCGAAGATCTCCCGCGTGTTCGATTTCGCGTCTTCGCCCAGGCGGAAGACCAGCAGTTCGAACTTGTTCGTGCCGGCCAACTTGGAGCGCTCGTCAACCTCCTGAATCACATCACTCATGGCGGACCCTCAATTCTGCTTCTCACCGATAGCGGCGCTCAAGTCGTCCAGTTTGCCCAGAAGTTCCTGCTCTACGCGCGATATTTCGGCTCCCTGGCGCATGGCTTCGTCGCGATCCCCGCTAGTCATCGCCGCGCGGATTGCGCGCGCCAAAAGATGGAGCGTAGCGTAGGGAGCGCCGACCTCCTGAAAGGCGGGGACCTGCCCGAAGGATTCCCGGCCCACACCCTCATACCAACGGCCAAAACTGGTTTGACGATGGTCTGGCAACTGGTCCCAAGTGGCGGGATCTGTGCGTTTGCCCATTTCGGCCAAGCTGTTCCGAACAAAAATCTTAATATCGTTGCGTGCCGACTCGACGTGCATCACGCCGACCATATTATGCAGCGAGCGAACCCGCTCGCCCAGCGAAACGGTGACCGACTCGGCGCCGTGGGCTGTCTGCTCGGCGGAATGACTGGTCTTTTCGATCGAGCGCGCCGAGTCGTCGATCTGGACGATGTTGCTCTGCACCTCCTCGGTGGCCTTCTGGACGCGTTTGGACAGATTGCGTACTTCGTCGGCGACCACGGCAAAGCCGCGGCCGTGTTCGCCGGCTCTGGCCGCCTCGATGGCCGCGTTGAGCGCCAACAGGTTGGTTTGGTAAGCGATCTCTCGAATCGTCTGTGCGATTCTTCCAATGGCGCCCACCTGGGCAATCAGCCCCTTGGAGGCGTTGCGGCTGTCGGCCACTGACTGAGCCAGGCCGTTCAATTTTCCGCCCACTGCCTTCATGGCCCGATCGGTATCTCCCGCTAATCCCATCAGCGATTCCGCGTTCTCGGACGCCGCCTTGCTCATGCTGGCGATGACCTGTTCGGCCAGTTTGGCGTCGCTGATATTCCGCCAGGAGGCATGGAAGGCGATGACCTTACCCGACCGGTCGCAGACCGGGGTGAAGTTCAATGCGAACGTGACGCTGCCGAGGACCAGTTCGGTGGTGTGCTCGCGAGCAGGGTCGGCAACGAGATTGCGGAAAATATCCCGGATACGCTCCGGATCCCGGTGAAACTGATGAATCGAATGGCCCAGCGCCTTGCGTACATCCGCCCCCCGCAGGAGAGGATTGAGTTGCTTGTGGTTCAGGCTCATCACTTCGATAGCGGCGCGGTTCATAAAGACGATGCGGTTCTGCATGCGTTCGTCGGCCTCGCACAACATTTCTAAACTGGCGAGCGGTTCGAGCAGTTCCCGCGCGTGGCGGAGGAGTTGCTCGCGCTCGAGGCCCGTGGCCCGCGCGTTCTCAGCCCGGGCGTTCCCAGCCCGGGAGTTCTCCGATGGGCCGGTAGCGTGCGCTTTGCGAATCGCGACCGGCTCCGCACGGGCGACGGCCGGGCGGCGGGCGGCCTTTTTCGCGGGCTTGATCTTGGTTTCCGGATTCCTACCATTGCTGGCCGGACGCGTGGGTCGTACAACTGTGCTAGCCATTTAAGTCTCCTTTTATCGGGGACACGATGGTTCCGACGGTCAGGCCATCGAACCAGTCCAAGAAGCGCTTGACGTTTTCGCCGGCGTAGATGGCTCCGTGCTGCGGACAAAGATAATCGATGTCCAATTGGCGAGCACGGTCGATCCAGTCCTTCTTGGCGGCATTGGAGGGCATCCAGCGTTGGTGGAAGTATTTCGCATGCTGAATGTGTTCGTCGAATGCTTTGGCCGACTCCACGAGCGCGTGCCCACCCACCCAGATGCTGTGCTCCGGGGGCAGCAGGGCCGCGCCGATGTCGCCACTGAAATAGACTTTCGCGTCCCGATCATAGACATGGAAGTTCGCCGCAGCGTGCAAGTAGTGCGCCGGGATCAGTTCCAGTCTGAGGCCGCCGACCAGCATGATTCCACCCTCATCGGGAGTGCCAATCATTTCGGCGTCCAGCGCTCCATAGTGCCGCAGGAAGCCTTCCCATAGGCTGGGTATGTGCCATTGCACCTTGTCGTTGCAGGCGTTCCACAAGGGGAGGCTGGAAGCGATATCCGGGTCTTGGTGCGACACAAACGCCTTGGTCACCGAGGTGGGCGGCACAACTTCGGCTACCGCGGCGAGCACCTGCGGGAAGATCTCGAACCCGCCGGGGTCGAGAATCGCGCTCTGCCCGTTGGACTCAACGACATACACGTTAGAGTCGATGACCCGGCGCTCCTCCTGCTCGTGCAACACCCACCAACGGTGATGGCCCGCCTCAAACACTGGTGTTGCTTTCATGCAGCACCTCCTCCAATTCGGCGCGATATTTCCAGATGGCGTCTCTGACCTTGGATACCGCCAAACCCATCTCGTGCGAGACGCGCATCAGCGGAGCGCCGCTCTGCTCGGAAAGCGCCGCTTCGATGCGGCCGTTGGTCACCACGTATTCCTGCTCGGCGATACCTTCCTGCAAACGGGTGACGGTCTCCACGAGATGCCGCAGGATGGTTATCGTTTCGGCTTCGTCGGTTGCGATGTCGCGCTGCTGGTTCCCATCCGACGGCGCCAGGAAGGTGCGCGAGCGATGGTCCGGCATCATCTCGGCTGTGCGGCGGAACATGCCGGCGAAACGGGCTCGCTGTAGGAGTCGCAGCTGCACTCTGAGCAGCGGCGCCACCGACTGCTGTAGGGGAGCCGCCGCGGCTTTGAGACGGACGGCCTGTTCCCGGAAGGCCTGCGCCACCACTCCGTAGCTCGCCAGCTTGTTCCCGTGCCGCTTGACCAGAACCATGGCGTTCAACGCGCGACGGTCGATTTCGTGCAAGGAACGGTCAATGGTGCGCCGCGTGCGGGAGGACGCGTCCATGATCCGCATGACACGCTGAATATCCATCAACTGCCTCCTTCAGCAGCCGTGGAAGCGGCCGCGGTGAGGGCGGCTGCATCGAGAATCAGGACCACATCGCCGCGCCCGGAAATGGTGGCGCCCTGGTACAGGTTCGGAGACGCCAGAAAATCGATGGGCTTCACCACCGAATCCTCGTTGCCCAGAACCTCGGACACAACAAACAGACCACGTTCTGTCAACACGCCCTCAGCACTCTCCACGCCGAGAAGCAGCGGGCGATTCTGCAGGATCGCGCCCAGGTCGACCATGGGCACCGTGTGTACGCCATCCACGGTGTAGGTGGAACGGCCGGAAAGGTGATGCACGCGATACTCTTCCAGATCCGTCAAGCTGTCGATGGCCGGGATGGGCAGCGCATAGACCTGCTGGCGCAGGCGCAGGTAAAGCACCGGAAGGACGGCCAGAGTGAGGGGAAACTCCATGGCGATACGGGTGCCCTGGCCAAGGGTCGTGTCAATCGAGAGCCGGCCTCGGAGCTTATCCGTTGTTTGCTTCACGACATCCATGCCCACACCGCGTCCGGAGAGATCGGTGGCCTGTTCTTTGGTCGAGAATCCAGGCATAAAAATTAACTCGAGCGCTTCCGGTTCGGAAAGATGAGCGGCCTGTTCGCTGGTGATCACGCCCTTTTCGATAGCCTTCTCGACCACCAACCGGCGATCGATTCCCTGGCCGTCATCGGACACCTCGATCCGGACCTTATCGCCCAGGTGGATGGCCGCGATTTTCAGCAGGGCCGTGAGTGGCTTGTGCGCACTTTTTCGGGCTTCCGGCAATTCGATGCCGTGATCGAGGCTGTTGCGGACCAGATGCGTCAACGGACCCGAGAGCGCATCCACTACCGTCTTATCGATCTCCACATCCTCCCCGACAATCTCCAGCTGCACCTCTTTGCGCAGGTGACGCGAAAGATCGCGAACCACGCGGGGAAGTTGCTGGAACAAG
>JASIGB010000148.1:0-6490 GCA_030045355.1 Bryobacteraceae bacterium | reverse complement strand
GTTTCATTCCCACCGGCAAGGGCGCGCACGGGCTTTACGTCAGCCGCGACTCGCGCGATCTCTACGTCACCAATCGCGGCGAAGGCAGCATTTCCGTGATCGATTTCGCCTCGCGCAAGGTGATCGAAAAATGGCAACTGCCGGGCAAAGCGAGTCCGGATATGGGCGGCGTCTCGGCCGACGGAAAAGTGCTCTGGCTCTCCGGCCGCTACAATTCCGAGGTCTACGCCATCGACACGCAAGACGGCAAGCTGCTGGCGCGCATTCCCGTAGGCCGCGGTCCGCACGGCCTCTGCGTGTATCCGCAGCCCGGACGCTACTCGTTGGGACACACCGGAATTTTGCGGTAACCAGCGTTCCCCCCACAGGTGAATGCGACTCACGTCGGCCGTCAGCGGCAGCAGTTGGTCACTGGAGGCCGATCTGGCTCCGTCGGCCGATGCCATAATACCCCCATGCGCGCTTTTACCCTCGCCCTTGTTCTCTCGGTTCCGGCCCTGGCCGCTGACTCGGTCGATCTCGCCATCGTGAATCGGATTAAATCCGAAGCCTTCGAGCACTCCCAAGTGATGGACACACTCGAACTGCTCACCGACCGATACGGTCCGCGACTGACTGCGTCGCCCGAGTTCAAAGAGGCCGCCGATTGGGCCGCCGAGCGGCTCCGCGAATACGGCCTGGAGAACGTGCACCAGGAACGTTGGGGCGACTTCGGCCGAAGCTGGTCGCTTCAAAGGTTCGCGCTTGAGATGACGCAGCCGCGTTACTCGCTGTTGTCAGCCTGGCCGCTGGCGTGGACCTCGAGCATCAAGGGCACGGTTCCGGGCGAGACGCTCTTCGCTCCCTTGGCCACCAGTCAAGACGTGGACAAGGCCGAGGCGAACCTGGACCAGTACATGCAGAAATACAGGGGCAAGCTGGGCGGTAAAGTGATTCTCATTTCCGAAACCCTGCGCAATATCGCCGAGCCGGAAGGTAAACCCGCGCTGCAGCGCTATACGGATGCGCAGCTGGCCGACCTTGCAACGGCGCCCGCCCCTGTGCAGCCCATGAAGATCGACCTCAACAACCTCACGCCACCCGAAGATCCGGAAGAGCGCAGTCGCTTCAATGCCAGCCTTCCGCCCCAGGCTCAGGACGAACTTCGCAATCGGAGAAACGCGGTGCGGGATAAGCGCAACAAGTTTTTACTCGACGAGGGCGTGCTGGCTGTGGTCCAAGACGACCGTCGCGCCCGCGATGGCATCGATTTCGCCGAGGCCGCCGGATCACAGGAGGCTTCACACCCGTTCGCGCCGCCGACGTTCGTGGTTACCTCGGAGCAGTACAACCGCATCGTTCGGCTGCTGGACAACAAGACCAAGGTGGAGATGCAAGTGACACTCCAGGCTCGCGCTTCAGAGGCGGACGCCGGAGCCTACAACATCGTGGGTGAGATTCCCGGAGCCGGCCCGCACAAAGACGAACTCGTGATGGTTGGCGCGCACTTCGACTCCTGGCACACCGGAACCGGGGCGACTGACAATGGGGCGGGCAGCGCCGTGATGATGGAAGTTGTGCGCATCTTGAGAGCTTTGAATCTCAACCTGGACCGCACGATTCGCATCGCATTGTGGAGCGGCGAGGAGCAGGGATTGCTGGGCTCGAAGGCCTACGTCAAAGAACACTTCGGCGACCCCAAAACCATGAAGCTCGCCTCGGCGCACGCCAAGCTGTCGGGCTATTTCAACCTCGACAATGGCAGCGGCAAGATCCGCGGCGTGTATTTGCAAGGAAATGATGCCATGCGCCCGCTATTCGCGGAGTGGCTGGCGCCGTTCCGCGATCAGGGAGTAAGTACGATCAGCATTCGCAATACCGGCGGCACCGATCATTTGTCTTTTGACGCAGTCGGGCTCCCCGGTTTCCAATTCATACAGGATCCACTGGACTATTCGAGCGTCACGCATCATTCCGACATGGATACTTACGACCACGCCATCGCCGCGGACTTGATGCAGGCGTCAGCGGTGATCGCGTCGGTTGTGTACGATGCCGCCAATCGGACCGATATGCTGCCCCGCAAGCCGTTGCCGAGTCCCCAGGACGCCAACACGGCCACAAAGTAGAGCCTGGATGAAATGAGGCGCTAGCGTCCTTGCGTTGCCGCCGGGCGGGCATATAAAATAACGCTTGCGAATTTTTCGGATCTGTCTCCTGACTCTCGCCGTCATTGCCGCACTACTCGCGCAAGAAGGTCATCCGCTCACCGGCTCCTGGCACGGCGAATGGCATCCCACGCCGGATAAAAAAGTTCCGGTGTTCATTTTCATGAAGTGGAACTCGAAAACCATCGAGGGCACTATCAATCCCGGCCGGAACGCGGCGCCCCTCAAGGTCGCCGATCTGGACGCCGAGCATTGGACCGTACATTTCGAGGCCGAAACCAAGGATCACAAGCACATCGTGATCGACGGCAAGCTCGAAGATATCGGCTCCTACCATCGCACCATCACCGGCACGTGGTCCGAAGACGGCATCAAGGGCGATTGCAAGCTCACCCGGGACTGAGTGCGGTATGGTGCTTGGGGTCGCAGTATTGACGGCGGTGCTAGCTTCCGCGGGGACTGCGCCCAAGGATCGCGGGCGTGAACTCGTCGAAGACGTCTGCACCTATTGCCATAACCTCGACCGGCTTCAGGGCAAGCAACTCAGCCGCGAAGAGTGGAGCGGACTGATTAAAGGCATGATCTCCGAGGGCGCGCCGGTGACCGACGAAGAGTTTTCGATGATCTTGGATTACCTTGTGAAGTATCACGGGAGGAAACATTGATCGTCCGCCGTTTTCTTCTCATGCTCGCCGCGTTCGCCGCGGCCCTGCCCCTGTTCGCGCATCATGAGCTGCGCGCGGAGTTCGACGAACAGAAGCATGTCACGCTGCGCGGCATCGTCACGCGATTCGAATGGGACAATCCGCACGCGCTGCTGTATCTCGACGTGACGGACAAGAGCGGAGCAATTGCGAACTGGGGCGTCGAGTGGGCCAGCCCGCTCGATCTCGGAAGAGCCGGTTGGTCGCGCGATGTCGTGCAGGTCGGCGATGCGGTCAGCGTGGAAGGCTGGCCTGCACGCGACGGCAGCCATTTTGTGAGCGGCCGCAACATCACACTGCCGGGCGGCAAGCGTTTGTCCGAACCAGCGGAAACCGAAAGGCCCCGGCAGGAAGCCTCGAAACCTACCCCGCGCTGGCCCGACGGTCATCCCCGGCTGGGCGTGGTTCCTGGCGAAAGCGGCTATTGGGCGTATCCGAGCGCGCCGAGCTTAGTGGACAGCACAGCCGGAAAAATCCTGATGGATGAAAACGGATTGCTGGCGAACATCGCCGATGCCCACAAAGTCGCCCCATTTCAGCCCTGGGCCGAAGGCCTGTACGAATATCGCCAGCGCACGCTGCTCAAGGACGATCCGATGCTCAGTTGCCTGCCTCCCGCGGGGCCACGCTTGTTTCAGGCCGCGCATGGCGTGCAGTTTCTCGAACAGCCCGAACGCCAGCGCATCTTCGTCATGTCCGGCGGCGGCAATCGGAACTGGAAGCTGATTTACCTGGACGGCCGCGCACTGCCCAATAGCGAAGACGTTACGCCCACGTATTGGGGCTACTCCTCCGGCCATTGGGATGGCGACACGCTGGTGGTGGAATCGAACGCTTTCAATGAGCGCTTCTGGTTTTCGGGTGGTGGCCTGCCGCATACCGAAACTCTGCGTCTCACCGAGCGCTTCTCGCGGCCCGATTTCAACACACTGAAGTACGAAGTGACGGTAAACGATCCGGGTACGTACACCCGGCCGTGGTCCAGCTCCTGGACGCTGAGTTGGGTCGCCGGCCGCGACATTCAGGAATATTTTTGCCAGGATGACTCACAAGACGAGCGGCACATGGTGGGTCCGACTTCGCTGGGTTCCGCTTCGGGCTCCAAGTGATAAGGAGATTCACATATAATGATTTGGCAGGTGGGGAGGGCTCGATGAAATCTATCGCACGCAATTTATTCCCAATTGTTTTGGGCTTAGTCCTTCTGGTGGCGCCGGCCGCCGCGCACCATTCGTTTTCCGCCGAGTACGACAGCAAAAAGCCGGTCACGCTACGCGGCATCGTCACTAAGGTGGAATGGATGAATCCGCACGTCTATTTCTATCTCGATGTGACCGACGACAGCGGCAACATCGCCAATTGGGCGCTCGAAATGGGGCCACCCAACGGCTTGGAGCGCAGCGGCTGGACGCGCAACACCATGAAGGTCGGCGATGAAGTGATCGTCGAGGGAACGCTCGCCAAGGATGGGAGCAAGCAGGCCAACGCACGTTCAGTCACCATGGCTTCCACCGGCAAGAAGCTGGGCGCGGCCTCCAGCGAAAAGGCGCCCGAAAAGGCCAACCCGTAAGCCACGCACCATGCAGTTTGTGCTTCGAATTATCGGAATCGCTGGAATCGCGCTCGCGCTCGCGAGCACGGCCGCCGCGCAGGAGGAACCGTCGCCCGGCTTGAACGGCGGACGGCTCGACACCAGGCGCGACACCGGCCCCGCGCGTCCCACCCCGCACTGGCCCGACGGCCGCGTCAATCTTGGACCGTTGCCCGGCGAAAAAGGCGTCTGGGAAGGCAATGCAGGATCCACTCTCGCCACCAATGCCCACGGCATCGACAACCCGCGCATGAACCTGCCCACCAATCTCAAGGTCAGCGAGGTTCCGTTCCTCCCCTGGGCTCGCGCTCTTTACAACTACCGCCAAGCCACCACCACCAAGGACGACCCGCACACGCGGTGCCTCCCTTCCGGCGGCCCGCGCCTGTTTCATACCCCGTACGGATTCGAGTTCGTCCAGGTGCCCGAAGAGAAGCGCATCTACATGATCGAGGTGGGCGGCCCGCACACTTGGCGTGTGATTTACATGGACGGCCGGCTGCATCCCCAGAACTTGGATCCCACATTCTTCGGCCATTCCGTCGGCCACTGGGACGGCGACACCCTGGTGGTGGATACGATCGGCTTCAACGAACGATTCTGGCTAACCCGCGAGGGCATCCCGCATACCGAAGCCCTGCACCTGATCGAGCGCTTCACCCGCACCGATTACAACACGCTGAAATACCAGGCCACCGTCGACGATCCGGGCGCTTATACCCAGCCCTGGACCGGGGGCTGGATCATCCGCTGGCAGCCTAATCAGGAACTGTACGAGTATCTGTGCCAGGACAACAACAAGGACCCCAAACACATGTTTGGTGGCCCGCGCTAAGCGGTAAGAACGGCCCGGCGACCGAGCTAAGGTACGGTTCGCTGTAAACCGATTCGCTGGCTGCGGCGTCCCACTATGAAGGCTTGATTAAAGCCGTTGACAGAGGAGTCTATATATGAAAATCGGAAGTCTTTTCGTAATAGCATCCGTATTCGGCGCCTGTGCGTTCGGACAGACGTCCGCTACCTTTACGCGCGATTACAATTTTCCCCCGGTGGGATTGGCCAGCACCGAAACCGCTCAGATCAACCTGGTCAATATCGCACCGATGCCCACCTCCACCAGCACCTCCAGCGCCTCGGAGGCTCCCGCCTGCACGGGTACGGTCACCTTTACTAACGCGAGCGGCTCCGTGATCGGGAAGCCCACCAGCTTCACCACCACCGGCTCTCAGGTGACTTCCATACCACTGACGTTCAGCCAGCTTCAGCTCGCGTCGTCCGATGTTCGGGGCGAGTTCGTGGCGAGCGTCCAGTTGACGCGCTCGCTGCCCTCGGCGGCGCTTTGCTCGCTGGTTTTCTCGTTGGAGACTTTCGATAGTTCCACCGGCGTGACGCACGTCTATCTGGGCAACTCGGCGACCGGTACGGCTTTAGTCGGTAACCCGATCGTCGTGAATAGCCCGGGCGCGCACTAAGCAATCCGACCCCGTTGGTCCAATCCTCGAAGGTTCCGGCGCGTCTCCGCTTCTCGTGGCGGAGACGCCCTTAGCACTGTAGTCCGCGCATCAGGCGATTCTCCGATTCCAATTCCCTCGGCGACACCGTATACTCCTTCCAATCGTTCATTTGGATTTTGGTGCAAGTAAGGAGTCTGAAGGACCATCTTTCTCGCCTTCCGGGAATCTTGAGTCCGCATCGTCAGACTGCGCGCTCATCCAAAACCACAACAGTTCCGTTTCGAGGAGAAGCCATAGATGCTCTTGACACGTTTCGTACTGCTGGGTGCGCTCACCTTCTTACCTGCCTTCGCTCAATTTGAGAGCAATAGCTTTTCGCCCGACGCCAGGGTGAAGGTCGCACCGCATCACTCGCACCTGATCCGCGACAAGTTTGAGCCCGGCAATGGCACCGCCGAGAGCACCAACTGGAGCGGCTACGCCGTCACCGGCTCGTCATTTACTTCGGCTGAGGCTTCCTGGGTGGTGCCGGCGGTCAACTGTACCGGCGTCAGAGGCGACCAATACGCCGCGTTTTGGGTTGGCCTGGATGGC
>JASIGB010000147.1:0-5562 GCA_030045355.1 Bryobacteraceae bacterium | reverse complement strand
TCCCGGCCGTTTACTCCACGGCTTTATAAAGACGTTCGTCGAGAGGACTGCCGGCGATCGGCCCAAGGCTGTTCCGGTATTCCTTCGTGTGAGCGGCAGCCGCATGCGTGTCGACTGCTTTCGCGGACTTCCATTCTTCGATCACCGTGAAATGATTCGCCCGCATGGTGTGCTGCAAGACATCGAAGCGAAGATTGCCTTCTTCTTTCCGGCTGGCTTCGGCAAGGTTGCGAAGCAGATCTGTGATGCTCGTGCCCTGGGCGCCGATGTCGACGTGTGTGATCACGAACACGCCGCGGCTGCTTCCGTCATTGTGAGCGGCGCCCAATGACAGAGTCTTGTAAGGCCGCTGGTCGTATTCGCTCAGCCTCATCGAGTCGATCTTATTGCGGAAGTCCTTGGCATTCGCCGATGCGGCATGGGTATCCAGGTCACCGCTGTTGGCCCACGTTTCGATGATGCAGAAGTGCGCGGGCTCTCCGATTCGCTCGAAGAACTCAATGCGCTGGAATCCGTCGTCTTTTCGGCTTGCATCCCGGTAGTGCTTCATGGCGTCGATTGCCGCGGTTCTGGACGCCGGAAGGATATCGAAGTAGGCGACAGTGTAGGCGGCACTATCCGGCGGCGCCTGCGCGCCGAGAAGTACGGTGCTGATCAGTAATGGGAGCAGTCGTTGCATTTTGCGCATCTCCTTGCGCAATTTAGCATAAGTGCAGGTACGATCCGCAATGACCGAGCCGAGCCAATACCGTGGGGACATCCAAAGAACCGCTCCGTTAGGCGCCGGTTCCGCTCGACGGCAAATCTACGCGCGCCGCCATGTTGCCCCGATACACCATCAGGCCGACGTGGTTCAGGCGGCTGGTGTAATCCACCCAGATCTCGCCGCCCATGTCGGTCCAGCGGCGGCAGAAACTGAAATCTTCGCTGAGGTAATAGCCGGTGGCTTGGTCGATCATGCAATTGAAGAGCGCCGAACGCCAAGGGCTCGCGATCAGCGGATCGTTGCCGCGATGCTCGTGCGTGTAGCGCAGTTCGGGATATTGCTCGATCATGGCTTCGAGCACCGCTCGCCGGATCAGCAGAAAACCCGTGCCCACGTAACGCGATTTCACAAAGCCCTCGCGAACCGCAGGCTTGGCGCCGGCCTCGCCCTCCACCACGTAATTGAGCGTTGCCGATTCCAGGGGCTCGCGCCGCGCCTCGACCGCCGCGGGGATCATGTCCCAATTGATGTTTTTCACCGGATAGACCGCGCCGGTGACGTCTCCAGAGAACTCCAGCAGCCGGACCACCTGCTCGGGCTCGAATCCGATGTCGGCGTCGATGAACAAAAGGTGAGTGGCCCTAGGGTTATCCAGGAAATGGCAAATAATGGTCTGCCGGGCGCGCGTCACCAGTGCGTCGCCGGCTTGCAGAAGATAGTTGAGATTCCAGCCCCGTCGAGTGAAGGCGGATTGCAGTTTCAAGAGGGAAATGGCATACAGCCAACTGACCTGGCCGCCGAAACAGGGCGTACCTACGGTGAGATAGGGAGCGGATGGGCCGGACATTGTTAGCCTGACATTGGGAAAGAGCTGTCTGTATTGTAAATGAATCGGATTTCATAATTTCTTGACAAAGAATTACAGCTAGAGCACCAGACCTGTCGGTCATTATGGATAAGAGAGCCGCGCGTGATGAGTGGAACTGCGCGCGCAAACTGAGCCGCGGGCGTAAGCAAGCGGTTTTTGAAGGAGATCACAATGAAAATCATGAATGCCGGCTTCCGCGGCCTCATCGCACTGGCGGCGCTGACCCTGTGCGTATGTTTCGCGGCCGATATCGACGGCAAATGGACCACCCAAGTGCAAGGACGCAACGGCACCCGTACGGAGACCCTAACGCTGAAGGCCGACGGGAATACGTTGACGGGCAGCATGCAAGGGCCCCGCGGGGAGGCCATCCAAATCTCCAACGGCACGATCGACGGCGACAACATTTCGTTTAGCATTGTCCGCGAGTTCGGGGGGAATCAGATCACCCAGCAGTATAAGGGCACGCTTTCGAACGGCGAACTGAAGCTCACCTCGTCGGGCGGCCGCCGCGGTCCGGTGGAGCAAACGTACAAGAGAGGAGATTAGCGCGCCGCGGCTTGGCCTCCGCTTGCCCGCGCCCCGGAGGATACAATGGAATTCAATCCGACGGTTCCATTGTGTCCTTGGGTCTCCTAACCAGCCTCCTGCTTGCTGCCGCCACGGCTGCCGCGTCACCCGATGTGGTTCGTCAGGCGGCGACACTCTACGAGCGCACCCGCTATCAGGAGTCCCTGCATGTTCTGGCCGCCGACCCCGCGCCCAGCGCGGGCGTTTATTTGCTCAGCGGCAAGAACTGGTTCATGCTGCGCGATTACAAGCGCGCGATCGAATGCTTTGAGAAGGCGGCGTCGCTTGCGCCCGCTAACTCCGATTTCGAGCTTTGGCTCGGGCGGGCGTGGGGCCGGCGTGCCGAATCGAGCAACTGGCTGGCGGCCGGTGTGTATGCGTCACGTGCCCGCCAGTATTTCGAACGCGCAGTAGCGCTGGACCCGCACAATCATGAGGCCTCCAACGACCTGTTTGATTTCTATCTCAATGCGCCCGGGTTCCTCGGCGGAGGGATCGACAAAGCCGAAGCCATCGCCCGGAGCATCGCCCCGGAACGGCCACCGGAAGCCGAGTTCGAGCAGGCCCAGATTGCCGATCGCAGGAAAGACTACGCGGCGGCGGAGGCGCATCTGCGCCGGGCCATGACACTGGCGCCCGCCGAGCCCGGCCGCGTGGTGGATCTAGCGCGCTACCTGGCCAAGCAGGGCCGTTGGGCTGAAAGCGACGCACTGTTTGCACAGGCGAGACAACTGGCCCCCGATCTGGCGCGCGTGGACTTTGCCGAGGCGCGCGTGGATATCGAAAATCATCGCCATTTGGAGCAGGCGCGGGGCCTGCTGGAGCGTTATCTGCGCTCCAGCCTCACTCCGGACGATCCTCCCCGCGAGGAAGCTCAAAAACTCCTAAGGCGCGCGCACGGATGAAGAATCTTCCGGAGCGTTCCGGCGCGCTGTTAAAAACATATTTCGTTCTGCTGTTTTTTCTCGCGCTGCAATTAGGGGGCAATGCGGCGATGGCCTGGGGCATGAAGCACGTGCCTGAAAGGATGTCGATGAATCCGGCGCTTTACGTCCGTGCGATGTTGAACCCATTCGTCGCGATAGGCATTGCCGCGCTGATTCTGGCGGTTCTGGCGCGCATGGCGCTGCTGAGCCTGGCTGATTTGAGCTTCGTGCTGCCCGTGACCGCCGTGGGATACGTGGTCACGGTGGTGATCGGCAAGACATTCCTGCATGAGACCGTCTCCAACCAGCGCTGGCTGGGCGCAGTGCTGATCTTCGCCGGTGCGGCGCTGGTGGGCTCGACCTCGCGCAATACGACGACGCCGGCCATGGTGACAGAAGTGGCGGAGCGCGTGGAATGAAGTGGATTCTGGTTGGTGTTACCGTCGCTGCCACCGTGCTCAGCGACCTGGTGCAGAGTCACGAAATGAAGCGGGCCGGCGAACAGTCCGTTACGGCGCGCGGCTTGGCGCGCCTGCTGGAACTCATCATCGAGCGGCGGCTGCTGATCGTGGGGATGCTGTGCAACGCGATAGCGCTGTTCGCCTTTATGGCGCTGGTGCAAACGGAGCCCTTAAGCTTCGCGGTGCCCGCGTCCTCGGCCAGCTTCGTGCTGGAGACGGTGCTGGCCAAATTTGTGCTGCACGAGCGCTTGGGTGCGCGACGAACGGCGGGCGCGCTGGCGGTGCTCGCCGGGGTGGTATTGGTTGGCCGGTAACCGCCCCGTAACCCCGCCGCACGTCTCTGCTTGAAAACTTTGCGTGTCTAACAGCCGAGGAGTTCTTTATGAAAACCCGCCTGCTCGCCCCCGTCTTGGCCGGCTTCGGATTGATCGCCCTTAGCCCACTATGCCTCAACGCTCAGATCACCAATCCCATTAACGCGCACATTACACACAGCTTCATGATCGGCGACCGAATGTTGCCGCCCGGCGACTACACCTTTCGCGTCGAAGGCAATACGGACCAGGGCGTGATGAACGTGCAGAACCAGAACGGCGATAACGTTGCTCAGCTCAATGTCCGGCAGTCCATCGATAATCATAGGCCCAAACATTCCGAAATCGTATTCAAGCGATATGGAAACGTCGAGTTTCTCAGCAAAGTTTACGAGAGCGGAACAAGAAACGGCGTTGCCGTCACGGAAACCGGCAAGGAAGAAGCGCGCATGGTGAGCCAAGGCCAACACGCCATCGAGCACACCGAAGAGCAGGAATGACCGCCCGCGAAAACTAATCTGTCCCCCCGTGAAGAGTATTCCGGCCAATTCACTTCTCCAGTCCTAAATGGGACTACAGAAAGGATTTGGAGAATTTTCGCCACCCTTGCCGCACTGAAAGGGGCATGGATCTTTCGCTTCGTGTGCTCCCACTGGGCCTGCTTGTCAGCGCGGCTCTGGTTCATGCGGGGACTGGCGCCGCCACGATTACGCTGGCCGCCACTCCCGCGGCTGTTTCCTGCGGCTCGTCGAGCTGGGTGAACAGCGTGATTGTATCGGTTGTGCCGGGCGGAGAAGGCAAGGTCTTCCTCGGGCAAGCGGCTCAGAATCCGGCCACCGGCGCGGGCATCGCGCAGATTCTGTTTCCGAACGCGGGCGCGCACAGCGAGCAGTTTTCGCTCAGCGATCCTTCGGGCAACGACACTATCAATCTCTGCAATCTGTACGTCGCGGGTGAAATTCCTGGCGAGATCGCGCTGGCGAGCTGGACTTACAAGAACGGGACATCCACGGGTAATGAACTGGTGCTGGTGCAGGCGCAATCGGTCCTTGGGCCGGTGCCGGCGAGTGCGCCTACAGGGTGTCCCGCGCTGCCGGGCGCTTTCGTTGCGCTCAGCACCGGCGGCCTTGTGCAGGACCCGATGCTGGTCGATAGCGACCCCAATTTCTACTTCGACAAGATTCGCGTGCAGGTGATTCCGGGGCAGGAGGGGAAAATCCAATTGGTGTGGTGCAACAACTCCGCCGATGGATACTTTCATACCTTGTTTCCCAACGGCGGGCTGCTGTATCAGCACAGCGCGTGGTCCGAGGGCTGGGAGCTGCAGGACCCGAGTGGGCAAAACGGCCTATCGATGTATGGCGGCGCGGCGGGCGGCGCCAACTTCAACGGATGGGGGTTCGTGCCGGAGATCGCGACCGAAGGAGTGCAGGTAGCGCTGTGGCAATTGCAATCGAGCGGCAACGTCGTAGACGCCGCGAATGTGTATGCATTCTCCGGGACCAGCGGCGTGCCATCCGCGACACTGAGCGCGACGGCCGCGCGACTGCGATTCCGTGTGCAGCCGGGATACTGCGGAAAATTCTACTTCGGCAACAGCTCCCTGAATCCGGCCTCCGGCGCGGGGCTTTATAAGACGCTGTTCCCCAATTGCCTGGGCGGATGGAGCGAGGAGTTCGTCGCGATTCCGGATTCCACCGTCAACGTACCGGTGACG
>JASIGB010000146.1:0-5681 GCA_030045355.1 Bryobacteraceae bacterium | reverse complement strand
CGCTGACCCCGGAAGAGGAGCTGGAGCTGGCGCGGCTCAGCCGTGAGAGCATCGTCAAGACGGTCCAAGTGCGCGAGCGGCTGCTGGATGAATCCGTGTTGCTGTTGCATCGCGCGGAGACGGATTTGACGCCCGATCAGCGCCGCATCCTGGAGCAACTGCGCGAGACCGACGTCACGCTGTTCGGCAAGAAAGTGCTGGTGGTGGACGACGACGTCCGCAACATTTTCGCGCTCACCAGCCTGCTCGAAGATCACAACCTGAAGGTGGCGCACGCCGAAAATGGGCGCACCGGCATCGAATTGCTGAAGAAAACGCCGGACGTGGATCTGGTTCTCATGGACATCATGATGCCGGAGATGGATGGTTATGAAACCATGCGGGCCATCCGTGATATTCCCGAGTTCCGCTCGCTGCCAATCGTGGCCCTGACCGCGAAAGCCATGAAGGGTGATCGCGCCAAGTGCATCGAAGCGGGCGCCTCGGATTACATTACCAAGCCGGTCGACCTGGAACAGCTCTTCTCGGTGCTCCGAGTATGGATCAGCCGGGGCCACGAGGTGACCGCGCCGGGGGCCACGGCGTAGAAATCGGAGCTGCCACGGCCTAAAATGGAACAGGATTCTGGCGCCCCGGAGGCACGGGTAATTAAGGAAGCAGCGCCGGCGACCAACGAAGCAGATATGCAGTCCTTACCGGAGAATGCGCCGCAGGATCGGGTCAAGATCCTGTTAGTCGACGATACGCCGGACAACCTGGTGTCATTGGAAGCGGCTTTGGAAGGCCTGGGCCAGGAGTTGGTGCTGGCCCAGTCCGGAACCGAGGCGCTGCGCCATCTGCTGGATGCCGATTTCGCCGCCATCCTGCTCGACGTCAAGATGCCCGACATGGACGGCTTTCAGACGGCCGAGCTGATCCGTTCGCGCAAGCGTTCGCGCCATACGCCCATCCTGTTTCTCACCGGTTACCGCAGCGACGAGCATCTGTTCCGCGGCTACGATCTGGGCGCTGTGGATTTTCTGTTCAAGCCGATTGTGGCGGAGATCCTGCGCTCGAAGGTCGGGGTCTTCGTCGAGTTGTCGCGCAATACGGCGCTGCTGCGGCGTCAGGCGGAGGTACTAGGCAAAGCGGAGCAGAAGTTCCGCTCGCTGCTCGAAGCCGCGCCCGACGCCATGATCATCACCGACGAGGAGGGCGCCATCAGCCTGGCCAATTCGCAGGCCGAGCTGATGTTCGCGTTCCCGCGCGAGGAGTTGATCGGGCAGAATATCCGCATGCTGGTGCCGGAATGGTCCAATCGCGGCGGCCGGGGCGCGGCGGGTTTAGGCTGGCTCGCCTCCCCAAGGGAATTATGGGCGCGGCGCAAGAGCGGGCAGCAATTCCCGGTGGAAATCAGCTTGAGCCCGCTGCAGACCGAAGAAGGTCTCCTGTTTACTTCCGCCGTCCGCGATATCACCGAGCGCCGCCGCGCCGACGAAGCGATTCGCGAGTTGAACGCCACGCTGGAGCAGCGCGTGGCCGAGCGCACCGAGGAGTTGCTCGAATCCAACGCCGCCCTGCGGCAATCCAACGACGATTTGAACCAGTTCGCCTACGCCGCGAGCCACGATCTTCAGGAGCCGCTGCGCATGGTAGCGCTGTACAGCCAGATGTTGCAGCGCAAGTACATGGGACGGCTCGATCCCAGCGCCGACCAGTACATTACTTATATCGTTGGGGGCGCGCGGCGTATGGAGATGCTGCTCAAGGATTTGCTGACGTATTCGCAGACCGGATCGTCGGACGAAGGTCCCGCGGAAACCGTCAAGTTCCTGGATGTCATCCGTAAGGTGCTTTTGAATTTGCAGGCGTCGGTGGAGCAGAGCGGCGCGGTCATCACCTGGGAGGCGATTCCGGCGGTGCATGCGCACGAAATTCGCCTGGTGCAGCTCATGCAGAATCTGGTAAGCAACGCCATCAAGTACCGCAGTGAAGATCCACCGCGCATTCACATCTCGGCGGAGAGTCGCGAAAAGGAATGCGTGTGGTCGGTGAAAGATAACGGCATCGGCATCGCGCCGGAGTACGCTCAGCAGATTTTCAAGATTTTCAAGCGCCTGCACGGGCAGGATTATCCGGGAACGGGCATTGGGCTGGCGATCTGCCAGCGCATCGTCGAGACTTACGGGGGCCGGATCTGGGTGGAATCGAACGGAAAAGGGTCGTGCTTTTACTTCACGCTGCCGCCGGCACAGGACCGCATGCCGGCGCCTCAGGCGTCGACGGAGACGCCGTCGGTTTCCGAATCCGCGCGCGCGTTATAGGCTTCGTCTTCCTGGGTTTCGTCTTCTTCGCGCTGTTTCCGGCTGCGAAAGTCCCGCAGCCGGGGATCGCGCAGTCCGTTCAGCCGGGCTTCCTCCAATCGCAGGGACGCGCGGTCGCAGCGGTAATTGAAGTACTCGCGAACCGCAGCCGTGATCCGGAACATTCTGCTTCATTATCGCTCGGCAGGCGTAAAATTGAGGCATGAGGATCGCGGTCGCGTTCTTGCTGGCATCCGCAGCGGTTGCCGAAACGCCGCCGCGATTGACTCATGTTTGGGGACGGGTCGAATCCGTCGGAAAATCGGGATTCGTCATCGACCAGAACTATAACGCCGATCCGGCCTCTGCCTACGTCCGTCAAAATCGGCGGATCGTGATCGATTCGCACACGCGTTTTGAAGCGAGCGACCGGCGGGATCTGCGAGCCGGCAGAACCGTCGACATCATGGGAACGAAGGATGGTTCCTCCGTCCGGGCCATACGGGTCGTCGTCTATGAAGGTAACCGGCCGGTGCGGATGCTTCCGGGTGCGCGCGTGATCGAGCCCAACGGCTCCGTTGGGACTTTAAGATAAGCTTCCCAGGAATTCGGCAATCTCGGCGTGCCCCGCCGCTGCGGCGATGCTACCCGCCGTCAATCCGCTGGCGGTCAGTTGGTTCGGATCCGCGCCCGCTGCGACGAGCTGTTTTACCACGTCCGTCTTCCCCATGGCGGCCGCGGCATGCAGGGCGGTGAGCCCGCTCGGATCGGCCGCGTTCACGTCCGCGCCTTTCGCGATCAGCAGTCCGATCGCCGGCGGATGGCTATTGACGGCGGCCATGAGCGGCGTTACCCCCTGGCTGGTGCGCGCATTGACATCGGCGCCCGAGGACACGAGCCATTCGGCCAGCGCGGTGTGGCCGCGAACGATCGCCGCGATCAGCGGCGTGATTCCGTCTTCGCCGGCGCAGTCAGCCTCCACGCCCGCTTCGAGCAGCGCCCGCGCCGCATCGACGTGCCCACCCAGCGCGGCCGCGAGCAGCGCGGTGTCATGGAGGCGGGCGCCTTTCGCGAGTAGCATCGGAATGACTTCCGCGTTGCCGCTGGCCGCGGCCGTTACCAGAACCGGACGGCCTTGTTCGTCCAACGTATTCGGGTCCGCGCCTTTTTCGAGTAGCACCCACGCCACCGCCGCTGTCCCGGCGGAGACTGCCGCGGCCAAGGCGGTGAGGCCGGTTTTGCTCGCCGCGCCGAGGCTGGCTCCCGCGGCAATCAGCGCGCATAGCGCCTCCATCTGACCGTTCACCGCGGCGCCGATCAGCGGTGTGACGCCGCGCGCATCTGCGGCATTGGGATCCGCGCCCGCGGCCAACAGCGCCTCCACCACCGCGCCGTGTCCTTCAATAGCGGCGGCGAGCAGCGGTGTGACGCCGGTGCGGGTTTGTTCTTTGGGACTGGCACCCTTTTGCAGCAGCGCGCGAACGACACTGGTGTGCCCCTGCGCAGCGGCCATCACCAGCACGGTGGCGTCATCGCGATAGCGGGCCTTGAGGTCGGCGCCTTGCACCAGCAGGAGCTGGAGCGCCTCCAGGTGCCCGGCCACGGCCGCTGCCAGCAAGGGTGTCGCGCCGTTCTTCATCCGCGCATTAATCTTGGCGCCGCGGCCCAGCAGAGCCCGCATCCGCTCGGCATCGCCCGCTGCCGAAGCCCGAATCAATTCGAGATCGCGTTCGCTGGCCATGCGGTAGAAGGCCGGGCGTTGCCGTGCCGGCCTCCGGGCTAAGCTTCGGCTGCTCCTACGGGTGCGGCATTTTCCTCGAGGTCCTCATGAAAGACCGAAAAAGCCTCCCCGTTCCAAACGATATTCACTAAACCCGATTCGCCCGGCCCGCCTTCGACCTCGATCACCACATCGGCCGGGATTTGGACCAAGGTACCCGTCGGATCGCGAAGACTGCTGCCGGGATGCTCGGCCAGCTTGACCGCTTGCAACGGCTGCCGAATCTTGTACCGCGTGGGGGGACGCGTGTCTCGCATTCGCTGCTGCTCCTCGGACTTGCTGGCTTCGCTTCAGAATACCACGCTGGGACGCGGTTCCCCGGCGCCCTACAGCCGCGGCGGTCGGCGACCGATCTTAGGAGGAGAGGAAATGGGATGAAACTCGCTGGGCCCGTTTCAGGTCTGGTCTTGGCTTCAGGTCTGGCCTTGCTCGCGTTGCCTGTGTTCGCAGGCGATGTCCATGGACGCGCGGTTATCACCCGGCGGCTGAGCAAAAGGCTCGTCTCTCCAATCGTCTACAACCTGCGCGGCCCCGCACTGCCCGACGCCGCGCCGCCGGCGCCCACCGATTCCGAGCCGGTAAATGAATTCGAGCGCATGGTGGTGACCCTGGAGCCCGCAGGCAAGGACCCGCGGTCACTGCCTCCGAAACCCCCGGTTACCGCCACGCTCGATCAACAAGGGGCGCGGTTTGAGCCCGATCTGATCGCGGTTCCCGTGGGCTCGACGGTCGAGTTTCCGAATTCGGACCCCATCTTCCACAATGTTTTTTCGCTTTCCAAAGCCCAGCCCTTCGATCTCGGCTATTATCCGCAAGGCCAGAGCCGCAGCGTCAAGTTCAACCATCCGGGCGTCGTTCAAGTCTATTGCCACATCCACGCGAACATGTATGCCGCGATCGTAGTCACCGCGAGCCCCTGGTTTCAGAAACCAGCCGCGGATGGGAGCTTCTCGTTTTCCGATGTTCCGCCGGGACGGTACCATCTCACCGCCTGGCACAAGATCGCGGGTTTTCACAAGGTGGACGTGGAGGTGCCGGCCTCGGGCAACGCGGAAGTGAGCATCCGCGTTCCGGTCGACATGGAGTAGCGGCGGTGCTGGCACGAACGTCACTCACTACGCGCGCGTTCGTGTTTTCCTTCTTGCCGGTGTGCGTCGTGCTCGCGGTCAGCTTTCTGGCGCTGAACGCGCTGGTCGAGCAGCATGTGAAGGATGGCTTGCGCGATTCGCTGCAGAAATCCGAGGAATTGCTGGATCGCGCCAACGCCGACTACGCGCGGCGCATCAGCCAGTTCGTTTCCGTGGTAGCGGACAATGCGGGGTTGAAGGCCGCCATCGGACTGACGCACGAAGCCCCCTCGACGCCCGAGACCGCTGCGGAAATCCGGCGCACGATTGAGGCGCAATTGCGCGAGCTGCACGGGCTGGTGGGTTACGACCTGTTGGCGGTGAGGGACTGGAAAGGCCGGACGCTGGCGTCGGTGGAATTCGGCGGAGGCAGAGGAGCCGGCGCGGCGCCCTATGAAATGACGTCCACGCCCATCCTCGTGGGCGGCGAGCAGGCAGGGGAGTTGCAGCTCGGCGCGCGGTTTGATATCAGCCGCTATCATCTGGGTGGTG
>JASIGB010000145.1:0-3571 GCA_030045355.1 Bryobacteraceae bacterium | reverse complement strand
CGCCTGGTACTCGCGAATCGCTCCCGCGATGTTGTTTTCGGCCAGCCATATGTCGCCCAATCGCTTATGCAGCTCCTGATCTTCAGGATAAATGTAGTTTAGACGATCGAGCGCCGCGGCGGCTTTGTCGGTGTGGCCGGCCTGCTGTTCGAGCGTGGCGAGCTTTTCGACCAGCTTCGGATCGCGTCCGCCGATGTCGTTATATTTTTCAAGCTGTGCGCGCTCGTTGTCTTTGTCGCCCTTGGCTTCGTAGGCGTCGGCCAGCAGTTCGTAGACGCTACCGGCTTCGACGTAATCGGGATACCAGTCGCGGATCTGCGTGCCGAGCTGAATCACCGCGCCCCAGTCCTTATTGCGGTCGTCCTGCACCAGGGTCTTCACCTTCTCGCGCCATTCGTCGAAATGATCCAGTGTCACTTTATTCTGCTTTTCGAGCCACGCCAGAAATTCCTTGTCGAAATCGGTAGTGGAGATATGCAGAACCTTTTCGAATACCTCCGGCGTGGATTCCAGTTCGGCGAATGCGTGGACCATGTCGAGGAGCTTCGAATAACCCCACTTCTCGGCGATGTAATTGCAAATCTTGCCGCCCTGGAAATACGAGACCACCACTTGCGCGGGATAGGTGGGCCGGATGAATCCGCGATCCAGCTCCGCCACCGGCAGCAAAAGTTTTTTCTGCATGGCGTGGATAGCCTCGGGATCCAGCCGATCGCCCCAGTCGGCACGGGCGGCGGTTTCTTCATAGACGGCCAGACCTTCCGTAACCCAGCGCGGCACGCGGCTGTTGGTGGCTTGCAGGATGTAGGCGTGACTCATCTCATGCCGCAGCGTGCTGGCCCAATGGAAGCTGCCTGGCGGGCGGCCGGAGGGACTGTCCATCGCGATGACCGTGTCGAACGTCACGCCCAGAATTCCGCCGATGCCCGGCATGCCCATGGTGCGCACTTCGAAATCCGGATGATCGGGATACACTTCCACCTGGAGCGGCGTCTTCAGTTTCATCTGGTATTTCTGCTCGTAGGCCGCCATGTTTTGCTCGATCTGCTCTTCCACGTAGGGGCGCAGCAGGTCAACTTCTTTCTTATCCAGGCGCAGGACCACCGTGGGCGTTCGATACGTGACGAAGTCTTTGAATTTGTCCAGCAGCCGCAGCGAATTGACCGTTTCGTAGCTCTGGTACTTGGCGTTGTAGCACTGCTCGAGCTGTTCGCGCGCCTCCTGGTCGTAGCCCAGGCGCATCAGCGTCAGGCCCAATTGCGACCGCGCCTCCCAAAGCTTGGGATTCAATTCGAGTGCGCGGCGATAGACCTTGATCGCTTCGTCATAGCGCCGGTTGATGACGTAGAAATGCCCGGCGGTGCTCCAGGCTTCGCCATAGGCCGGATTGATTTTCAGGATGCGCGCGGCCCAAGGCGAATCCGTGTGGTCGTGCAGGAAATCGAGCGATAGGTGAATCGCCATGCCGTCCAGCGCCTCGGGTGAAATCGCCAGCGCCTTGTCGGCCTCTTTCGCGGCGTTGTCTTCGTCGCTATCTTCGAGCGCCAAAAAGGCGAGCTGCTCGTGAGCTTCGTACAGTTTGGGGTCCAGGTCCGCCGCCTTTTGCGCGGCTTCCACGGCGCCCTTGGTGTAATTCTCCCCTTCCACGAGCGAAACGCCCAGATAGGCTTGCGCATTTTTCGGGTCGATCTTCACCGCCTCGTTAAACAGACCGATCGCTTCATCCGGATTGAAGCGCTCCAGGAACAGGCGGCCCCAACGCACGCGATACTCGGCGTTCTTGGGAAACTCCTTGATTAGATCGCGGAACTGATTGTTAGCGTCCTCGTAGCGCTCGATGCCCCACAATCCTTCGGCGCGCAGATAGTGATCCGGGCTTGCCGCGAGCTTGGCAAAACAGGCCTGTGCCTCATCCAGCTTGCCGTGGTGTCCGAGCGCCCTGCATTGTTCAAGGGGGGCTTCCAGCGCTGCCGGCGTTTGCTCGGCCAGCGCCGCGGCGAGAGCAAGCCCGATCAGGAGCGCGGCCGGCGGTTTCACTTGTCGAGCTCCGCTTGGGTTTTGGCGAGTTGGAGCAGCAGATCTTCGAGCTGTTTCTTGTACTCGTCGGCCGGCATGGCGGCCTTTTCATACTTGAGCTTGTCGATCTCTTCTTCCAGTTGATCGCGTTTTTCAAGCAGCGCTTTCTTCTCAGGCGTGTTCGCGGCGACCTGCGCCTGTCCGATACGCATCAGCGGGAATTGCGCGGCCTTCAGGCCTTCTCCGTTTTCAGGCGACGGCTTGCGCTCGCCATCGCCCTGGCCGGTGTCTTCGAGCGTGGGATGTTCGGTGGCCAAGCGTTTTTGCGTGTCGTAGAAATCGGCGGTCTTGGCCGAGGCGTAAGTGAAGGCTTCAAGCGCCGAAACGGTTTCGTTCTTGTCGGTATCGGCCGCCGGATCGCGCAGCGCCTCCACCCAGAAGCGCGCGAAGACGGTAGCATTCTTTTCGTTGCCTGACTTCGTCGCCGTGATCACGACGCGATTGGCTTTTTCGAGCGCAGCGCGCGACCCGCCGCTCGCGCTGGTCATATTCACCACCAATTGGCGCGTGCACGGGATGCGATCGAGCAGCGTACCCAGCTCGACGCCCGAAATATCCGGACCCGGGAGGTTCATCTTGTAGTCGTAGCCGTCGAAGCTGCCGTGGCCGATCATCATCAGCACGAATGCGTCGCCGGGTTTGGCCTCGCGCGCCACTTGCGTAAGCGCATTCTGCACATTGGCCTTGGTGGCGTGCGGGCCGTAGAGCGTGGTGATTTTGGCGTCGGTGCTCGAACCGTGCAACAGCTTGTCGATTTCTTGCGCCTGCGCAGTGAAGCGCTGCTCGTAATCCGGCTCGCCGCCCAATCCTGCGACTGTCACATAAAAGGTCGTAGCGCGCAGCGCGCCCGCGGCCAACAGGCCAATAGCCAAAAGCCAGGGTTTCATACCACCCCCCACCTGCGCCGCAGCACCCACTCGGTGCAGCACAGCAGCAACACCACGAAGAAAACGATCGGCATGTCCCACAGATCCCTGGTTTCGCGAATGGTGATGCCGGCATCGGAATAGGAAATGTCCTCGCCCAGCCGGCTCACTTCGTTCGGACGATAATATTTTCCGCCCGTTTGGGAAGCTAGCTTTTCGAGCAGATCGCGATTCTGCTCCAGGTGAAAATTCTCGGCCACGCCGTCCTCACGCCGGAACGTGATCACGTCGCGACCCAGCTCCTGCTGGCCGCGCGCGGCGGTGACTTCGGCCACGTACGATCCGGGTTTGGCGGCGTCCCAATCCGCCGAGTATACGCCCTGTTCGAGCGAATCGGGGTGCAGTTCGATCGTCTCGGCGCCGCCGTCCGGCCTCACGATGCGCGCCTGGATCTGCGCGTCGCTGGTGGGCAGGTAAGTCGTATCGCGAACTTCGGCGCGCAAATGCACGTGGCCATCGTCGTAGATCACGGGCCTGGTCACCGACGTCACCACGCGCGTGGGCGTATCGGCCACCAGCCAGCGCATCAACTGCCGCCAGAAAATTTCATGGCTCATGTCTTCGACCGG
>JASIGB010000144.1:0-8771 GCA_030045355.1 Bryobacteraceae bacterium | reverse complement strand
CACGACATCATCACCACGCCGATCACCTGGGACCGCGAGATTTCCCGCATCGTGTATGAGCGCTGCGCGAGTTGCCATCACGAAGGCGGCCAGGCCTTTTCGCTGATGACTTACGCCGACGCTCGCCCTTGGGCGGTCGCGATCAAGGAAGAAGTCTTCGAGCGCCGCATGCCACCGTGGGGCGCCGTAAAAGGCTTCGGCGATTTTCGGGACGACAAGGCGCTTACGCCTGAGCAACTGGAACTCATCACCAGTTGGGTGGGAGGCGGGGTGCCGGAAGGCGAGGCCAAGGATCTGCCGCCAGCGCCAAAGTTCGAACAGCCTCTCCTGGATTTACAGGCCGGCGGCGTCATCTCCGTGAACGGCGAATGTCAGCTCGAAAAGGACTTCAAGCTTCTTGCCATCTGGCCGAAATCCGTGCCCGATGACGCGGACTTTCAAGTCACAGCCGAGCGGCCCGACGGTAGCATCGAACCGCTGATCTGGTTTGAACACTTCCACGCCAAGTTCACACATTCGTTCGTCTATCGCAATCCAGTCGATCTTCCCGCCGGAACGAAAATCCACGGTGTGCCCCCGGGGTCGACCATCGTGCTGATGCCCGCAAACTAGTCGAGTTCCTTAACCGGAACGTCGAAGTGCGCGGTGTTCACCACGCCCTTGCGCTGGAACTGCACCCAGATGCGATAGGTCCGCGCGCGCGGGAACTCCAGGCTGAACTGCACCTGCGGGCCGCCGTCGGCAATGAAGGGATGCGTGTGGATCAGGTCGATCAGATCGTCGCTCGCGGCCAGCATGTGGGCCCACGCGCCGATGTATTTCTCTAGGCCGTCGGCGGGCGTGAGGTGAAAATAGATCTGCGTCTTTTGCGCGGCGATGGGCTGCGGCGGATCGGTGGTCATCTCCACCTGCATGTTTTCAGCTTGCTTCGCCGAATAATCGCGTGGAATCTGGACAGCCGGCGGACGCGTTCCGGCGACGAAAACAGTCTTGGCGATCAGTTGCGGCGTCGCGCCATCCGGGTAGAAATCGCCCAGCACGCGATACATGCCCGGCTTGGGGAACGCCAGCGTGAACAGAAACTCGCCGTCCGGCTGCAACACCGGATGATCGTGCACGAAGAATTGCAGGTCCTGGCTCACCACGAACATGTGGAACAGCTTCTCGTGGACGACCTGGAAATTCGTCACTGGGCGGTCCTTCCATGGATCGTGCACGGTGAACTTGAGCTGTTCGTTCTGATTGGGCTTGATGGCGCGCGGCGTGACCGCCAGGTCTAGGTGAAATTCCACCGGCTCGGGAATGCCCTCGCGCAGTTTCATGCCGCAGCGCCGACATGTGCCGGGCTGGTTGGAGCGCACATCCGGGTCCATGGGGCAGACGTAGACTTTGTCCTGCGCCCACACGAAACCCACTGCCAGCAGCAGCAACAGGGTGCAGACCGCCCAACGCATGTATTTATGATAGAACACGCGCCACACGGGCGCGCAGGAGCGCGAATAGGCGAGCTCTGACGGCATCGAACTCGACGTCTGGACGAAGCCGGCCAATCCGAGCCTACTTCATGGGCGAAAAATCGGTGGGATCCATGTAGGTGGAATCCACTTTTTCGACGATCTGCGCGCCGGGAGCCTGTTGCTCCTTCATCATCGCCTGGAATTCCGGGTCGGCTCGAAAAGCGTCCCAATGTTGCTTGGCTGCTTCGCGGCTGGGATGGGCCAGAATATAAACGAACGTGTCGTTGGATGCCGGTGCATCCTCCGGCGCCCAATAGCCGACGGCCTTCAGATCGTGCTTGGCGAACAGTTTCGTCACCTTCTCTCGAAACTCGTCGTGCAACGCGGAGGTTTTCCCCGGAACGGTATGGTAAATGCGAAGCTCGAATACGCGATGGCTGTCGGCTCGCACCTGGTTGAGCTCCATCAGGCGGGTAGTGAGCAGTGAGCCGGCGGCGAACGAAGCCAGAACGAGGGTGCTGATTTTCCAACGGTTGAGTGTCATGGCCAGCGATATTAACAGACGCGCCGCCGATACGCAATCGGAGCCGAGTTCGGAGTCTTACCCAAACGGATTCTCGTCCGCGCTCGGGCCGTAAATGCTCGGAACCGGCACATCCAATAGCCGCAGATAAACGGACAATTGGCCGCGGTGATGGTACCAGTGATTCAGCAGGAGCGCGCGCAGCATGGCGATGCGAGGCATGGCCATCAATTCGCGGCCTTGCGATTTCGCGCGCCAGGTGGCGGTAGCAGTCGAATCCGTGAGGCCGGCCAGGTATGCTTGCGCCGACCGCACACTCGAGTCCAGCGCCGCGAGAATTTCCGCCCCGCTTTTCGGCTGCGGTGGAGTGAAGGCAGCCGGGTTCACTTCGAACTCGTCGCTTTGCGCGATACGCGTAATGCCTTCCGGAATGGTCGCCACGTGCATCGCGAGCTGTCCCAGCGACATCGATTTCGGGTGCGGTTTCCAACCGAATTGGTCTTCGGGAACCCGCTCCAGCACTCGCCGCGTGGTGGCGGCCTCCTGGCCGAGCTCTCCTTGGGTCACTTGCAAAACGTCGATCATGTCGAGCCTCCTTCCTCCCAGAATTGCAGGTCGTAATCTATGGCGCTTGCCCGACGAAAACGGTCCCCGCGACTTCAGTTCCGGTCACCGTCACGGGTTGCGCTCCCGGCGACTCGGCTCCGATGTTGAAAAGCTGAACTTCGGCGGTGCATTCGGATAGAGTCGCGGTGCAGGCAAAGTCGTCCTGCAACTTCGAAGGAACTTGTAGATTGACTTGCGTCACCAAGGGATTCGCCTGCGCAACGCCGGTCACGGTCCAGCCATAATTGGACGAAAGCTGCAGCGGCTCGGAGGTGCCCGCCGGGTTGGGGGAGACCCCATTCAGGAACACGGAAATCACCGAGCCCAAGGGTGCAGGATTGCTGGACGAATTCACCGAGCCATCGGCATTCAAGGCCAACGCCTGGGACGGAAAACTGCTGGAATTCGAAGCGGGCGGCGGCGCCGCCAGGTACAGCGTCATGTTCTGGTACGTCAGCGGGAGCTCGCGCGCGGGGGACGAAACGCCGTTCACCGTTACCGTCATATCCATGGCGAAGTAGGAAGCAAGCGACCCCGGCACGGCGAAATTGATCTGCGTGGGCGATACGTAGAGTAGCGGCGAGGGAGTGGAGCCGAAGCTCACATCGACGCCTCCCAGAACGCCGGTCGCATAATTCGTGGCGGTAACCGGTTTCGTCGGCCCCAGATTCGTTCCGAAAATGGTGAGCACTTGATACGGCGCCACAGATCCGGCGAGCGCGTAATCCGCCGCGTCGACGATACAGGCGATCTGCGGCGTGCCCGCGGGCGGTTGGGGCTGGGAGAAATCCACCGCGCCGAGATACGCGCCGGCCGACGGCCCTGGTGGCAAATATTGAAGCGTCAGCGCGCCCGGCGTGAAGGGAAAATCGGGCAGGCTGGTGGAACCCGCCAGCCACAACGTGGTACCAGACAGCGCCACACCGGAAATGATGAGCGTCGAGCCGCCGATGAATTGCGTCCCACGCACGTTGCCGGTGTTCGCGTCCACTTGGGACGCATACGAGGATTTCGAGATCTGCGCATTGGGCTGGCATTGCGCGGGGAGGTTCGGAAGCGCCGGCAGAGTGCCGGGAACATCGTAGCCGTAGGTGGGGCCGGGGAGATCGCCAATCATCCCACCCACGTAGACATTTCCGCTCGAATCCAGTTGCACCCCCGCGCCGCCCACGGGCACGGAAAACAGCAGCTTCGAACCCGTGGGATCGAGCTTGGTGAGAAACGGCAATGCCGGAATCGGCTCCAGGTCAGGTACGCCCGATGGTAAGGCCGGAGGTGGGATCGTGTACGGGTACGTGCCGCCCGCGATGCCGGTGAGATAGACGTCGCCGCTGGAGTCCACCGCCAGCCCGGTGTTTGTCGTGTTATCGGTGCCGGACACGGAAGTGGAGAAGATCAGCGTCGACCCGGTGGGATCCACTTTCGTCACGTACTGGTTCTGTCCCTGGAATCCGCCCCCGGTGCAAGGGGCGACGCATTCGATGAACGCTGGAAAGGTGGTCTGATAAGCCTCCGGCGTCGTCGGATAATCCAACAAATACGTGCTTCCCGCCACGTAGATGTTGCCTGCCGCGTCGAGCGCCAGCGCGGAGCCGCCGATTCCAGTAGCCGCAAATACGAGCTTCGTGCCGGTGGGGTCGAGTTCGAGCAAGTATGGATGATTCGCGCTGTCGGAAATCGTGTACGCACCCGCGGTGGTCGGAAAACCCGAGGACTGCGTAGCACCGCTCACTAGGACCTGGCCCGATGCAGTCACGGCCACGGCCTGTGCCTGGCTGACGGTGGATCCGCCGAGCAGATCGGAAAATACAAGATTCCCGTCTGGATCAAACTTTGCGACGAAGGACCGCTGATCCGTTTGACTGGTCGGCGCGGTTCCCAGATTCCCGCCGGTGGTCACCGGGAAATCGGGCGACTCCGTTATGCCCGCGATATAGGCATTGCCCGCGCTATCGACGGCGATGGCGTTGGCCGAATCCCCCACCGATCCGCCGAAATACCGCACATAAAGATACTCGGTGGCTTGCGGATTCAGCTTCGCGATCAGCGCCGTGACGTGCGGATTCGGCGCATCCACCGAGGCGCTGGCGGCCAGATAAATGTTGCCCGCGGAATCCGTGGCGATCGCGTACGGTGTGAAGCCGTTACTCAAGTAAGTCGAATAAGTGATCTCAGGATAACTCGGGATGGTCGGAGTGGTGGCTGCAACGGGGGTCGCGGCCGCGGATCCCAGACAGAAAACGAGTAAATAGGCACAAATCTTCATAGAGGAATCTCCAGCGGACGCAGGACGCCCCGAGGATAGCACAGGAAACCCCTGCGCTCCGCTTCCGCGGGCAGCTAGCTGGCACAGTGCGGAGCCGCCATCTAAATCGTTCCGCGGGATACCGGCGGTCCGCTCCGTTGTGCCGGCAATCGCTCGGAAGTACAATACCAGCCATGCGACGCAGAGACTTCGTTGCCGCTGCCGGCGCTGCCATAGCCGCGCCTTTTGCCCTCCAAGCGCAGACTTCCACAGACCGGCCGAGCACCGGCCGCCTCAAACAATGCGTTACGTCGTTTCCGTTCGACTCCAAGATGCCTTTCGAGGACCGCTGCCGGGAGGCGGCGCGGCTGGGCTGCGTGGGCTTCGATCTGGTGGGTCCCAAGGACTGGCCGGCACTGAAGAAATACGGCCTGATCCCCACCATGGCGCCCATGCGCGGCGTCACCATGGAAGACGGAATCATCCACAGAGAGGCTCACGAAACAGCTTTCGGCGCCATGGGCGAGGCCATCGATGAGTGCGCCGCCGGCGGCGCGCCGAATATCATCATCGTGGGCGGTCAGCGCAAAGGCATGTCAGATGCTGAAGGCGCGGATAACGCTGTCCTGTTTCTCAATCGCATGAAGGCGCGCGCCGAGGACAAAGGCGTCACGATCTGCATGGAGGTGATGAACAGCAAGCTCCAGGACCCCGCCCTGGGCCGCAAGGACCAAATCTGCGATCACATCGCTTGGGGCGTGGAGGTAATCAAGCGTGTGAATTCGCCGCGCGTGAAAATCCTCTGCGATATTTATCATCTGCAAATCATGGATGGCGATATTTGCCGCAATATCCAGACGAATTATCAATATATCGCACATTTTCACACGGGAGGAGTGCCGGGGCGTCACGAAATCGACGAGACGCAGGAATTGAACTACCGCTTTATCGCGAAGACCATTGCGGACTTGGGATACACGGGCTACATCGCCCACGAATTCCGCCCGTCGCCCGGACGCGATCCTCTGCAGAGCTTGAAGCAAGCTATCGAGATTATGACTGTTTAGTCAGCTCGTGCGCGGCGCCGGAGCCATTCGAACTGGGCGCAGGAGCCGATTGGTTCTCGTATGTAATGGTTGCCTGCGTGGGGACCGCCAGCGCGGTTCCGGCCGCTTCCACGGCGTCCAGGATCGCCAGGAACAGATCCTGCTGGATCCTCATGAACTCGTCGCCATCGAGCGTCAGCACGTAAATGAAGATCTCGATATCGAGTGAATAGGTGCCGATTCCCACGAAGCGCACCGGAAGCGCGCCGGTTTCTAACTTCGAATCTTGCTTGAGCAGCTTGGTGATCGATTCGAGAACCGAGCGGACCTGGGACGGTGTAGTGTCGCGCTTCAGGTTGAGCGTCACGTGAAACAAGGTTTTATCTTTGCGGTCGAAGTTTTCGATCGTCATCGTGGAGAAGGAACCGTTGGGGATGGTCATTAGCGTGCGGTCGAGCGTACGAATGCGCGTGGAGCGCAGACCGATGTCTTCCACGGTTCCCATGCTGCCGCCGAATTTGCAGAATTCTCCCACCGACACCGGCCGGTCGCTGATCACGGCCACGCTTCCGAAAAGATTTTCGATGGTCTTCTGCGATGCCAGCGCGATGGCGACGCCGCCGATGCCGAGGCCGGCGAGAAGCGTGGTGGTGTTGTACCCCCAGGCGGTGAGAACGGCGGCAATGATGAGGAGGAAAACCACAACTTTGGCGACTCGTCCGGATAGCGGCAGAACGGAATAAGAGAACGCCCGGTATCTGGACTGCAGCCGGGCGCGAAGATGCCGCACGATCAGATCGATGATGACCGCGCAGAGCCAGAAGATCCCCCAGAAGAACAACAGTGCGAGAAAGCGGCCTAGGTATAGACGCGCCAGAGCTGAGGGCGCGAACCATTCCATGCCGGCGCGGAACAGCGATACCGAAAGCAGCAGCCGCAAGGGTCCCAGGAAGGTCTGAAACAGCGCCAGATTCCAGGCCGGCGCCACCCTCTTGACGGCCAGCCGCGTCAGCCACAACGCCAGGTGCGAGATCCACTTGGAGAAGACCGCCAGCGCGATCGCAAGCAGCGCCATCCCGATCCAGCGCCACAACGGAGTGCCGATGAATTGCCAATTCACCAGCGGGAGCGGCAGATGCCGTTCGATCGCCGAATTGTTGGTCTGCTGCGCGATGAGTGGGATATTGGCCACGCTGCCGGATGAAAACAGCCATACCTCATTGCCGGACTTCAGCTTGACGCGCTGGAGGTCCAACTCGATCGTCCGGCCATTGACCTGAAACGTGTCCACGCGATCCACGCCGGGCGGAAGATTGTCCGAGAGATCGCCCTCCGGATTGCGGCTCAGATTGCCGACATCGAAGCCGGTATCCTGGTCGAGGATGGCGGTGAGTTCGCGGGCGAGCTCGGCGCCGTTCTTGAGGCGCTGATCTTCCGGCATATTGCGCAAGTCGAGATACCGCCAAGCCTTGGCATAGTCGTGAGCGTGGGCTGCCTCAAGAAACGCCACTACCGCGCTTTGCGGCGAATCGCGATTGAGCGGGTCGTTACTGGCTGCCGGGGTGCTCGACTTCGCGGCCGGAAGAATTTGCGCGGGGGCGCGGAAATCGATGCAGACTGTGGAGAGCAAAAGGTAAACGACAATCCTCGTGTTCTTCATCGTGGCAGTGATGCTGCACGTAGACGGCCAGAACCGCTTGTAACCGTTAGACGCTGGCCAGCACCGCGGTAGACGTGGTCAAGGCGCCGCCTGCGGCTGTGAAGGCCGAAAACATTTCAGCGGCCTTCTGTTCGTCCAGCGCCTGGATCGCGTCGGTCACGATGGCCACCGGCTTCCCCGTTTTGAGCAAGCCGAAGGCGGCGAAGCGCACACAGATTTCGGTAACCACGCCGTAGACGAGGTAGCGCTCGGCGTTGAGCCGGGCGAGCAACGGCTCCAGGTGCGGGTTGCTGAAGCAGTCGAGCTGTTGTTTTTCGAGGATGAGCTGGCGCACGCCTTCTCGCTGCCCGGGCACCGTCGCGCGCGAATCGAGCAGCGTGATGGCGGGCTTATGTTGGCCCGTGGTCCCGGCGACGCAGTGGTGGGGATACAGTTTGAATTCAGGATCGTCTTCCGAGTGCGCATCCATGCTGGAGATCACCACGGGCGCGCGGCGGTTCAGTTCACCGATGACCGGAAGAATCCGCTCGGCGCCCGGCACGTACAGCGCGCCCGCCGGATACACGAAGTCAATCTGCGTGTCGATGTCGAAGAAGACCGCTTTCATTCTGGACCTGCTCGTACAGCGTCAGCAGTTCGTCGCTTTGATCGACGCGATATTCCTGCCCGGTATCGAACAAGCTGCGGACGGCGATAGGAAGCCGCTTGATGCAATCGGCGGCATATTCGCGCGCGACCGTGGCCGTGGCCAACGGTTCGATCAACTGGCCACCCAGGATCACGGGACGCAGCAGCGCCTTGGCTTCCTCCTCGCCCGGGCCGCAGCCCATGCATTCCCAGGAGCGCGCGATCACGTCGTGCGTGGCGAACCGAAACACCTGCTTGGCGCCGGGGAGGGTGTGCTTGTCCTCGCTGAATTTCGCGGTGAAGCGTCCGTTCAGTTCCACCAGCTTGTAGACCACACCCAGGCTGGGCGAATCGGCCGATGTCGCCAGATCCGTCCCCACTCCGAAGGCGTCGATGGGCGCACCGGCGGCGGCGAATTCCAGGATCTTATATTCGTTCAGATCGCTGGTAGCCATGATTTTGGCGTTCTTCAAGCCGGCGTCGTCCAGGATCTTGCGCACCGCGCGCGAAAGCTCTACCAGGTTGCCGCTATCCAGCCGCACGCCCCACAGCGGGTGGCCCAGCGCAGCGGCGGCGCGAGCGCCCTCGATAGTGTCATACGTATCGA
>JASIGB010000143.1:0-2769 GCA_030045355.1 Bryobacteraceae bacterium | reverse complement strand
CCAGTTGTTTCTTTTGGTAGGCCGCGGCTTCTTCGGGAGTAAAGAATGCCTTGTTGCCGAGATCCTTGGGCCGCTCCAGCGGGGTCACCGAGGCGTTGGTCCAGTAGCCTTGAAGGTCCGGCACACCGTCGGGCGTGCGCATCACAGGCGCGGCAGCCGATGTCGCCGGCTTCGGCGCGGGTTTGGCCGCGGCCACCAGCGTTTGGGCCGCTCCCGGCAACGCTGCACAAAGAGACGCACACACGGTCAGAGTGATCTGAAGGCGACGAGTCATGGTAACCCCTCCTAATTATTCCGCCGATTTTGATCGTATATTCTCGCCGTCCCGGTGTCAATCGTATGGTTCCGTGGGCGTTGGGCCTGTCCTTTGTGTGCTGAGCGCCGGCGCCGGGGCCAGGTAAAAATCCCCCGGCGGCGCCGGTTTGATATGATGCCGAGCACTCCAAAGGAGGCATCTCATGGCCGTTCCCGAGCGATTGAAGTACTTACGAATTGTCTTGCTCCTAGTGGGCCTGATTTTCATCTTCGGAATCTACCCACTCACCGTCGTCTGGCCGTCTGGTTGGTCTTGGAATACGGGTCAGTCGGAGTACCTCCAGATGATTCTTGGCATTTACGCCACGCTGGGGGTGTTTCTCGTAATCGCGTCCCGGAATCCGCTGGCGCACCGCAGTCTGATTTGGTTCACGGTGTGGTCGAGCGTAGTGCATGCGGGAATTATGGCGGCGCAGGCGATTGGAAATAGCATGTATATGGGTCACCTGTGGGGCGATGTGCTCGCCTTGTTCGTGGTGGCGGCTATTCTTGCCGCCTTCACTCCGCGCGGGGAGGCGGTAGCAACGGTTTGATGAATATGTGATTTCCAATCATCGTGCCAAAGTCTCGCAATCGGGACTGTTGACGGCGCGGGCGTTAGGGTAAGATTGAACGCATGCCGCGACCGATTGTACCGAGCCTTTTCGCAATTCTGGCCAGCATCGTGCTGGCCTTCGCTCAGCCGCCCGCTCCAGGACCGGGAGCGCGCCCTCCGCAGCCGCAGGCCATCGAGCAGGTCAAGCCGGGGCTCTTCATGATCACAGGCGCGGGTGCGAACTCACTGGTCCGCATCACGAGCGCGGGGCTGATCGTGATGGATGGGAAGCTGCCGGGCCAGGAAAATTACGATAAGCTGATGGCTCTGATCAAGGGAGTCTCGGATCAGCCGGTAAAATACCTGATCGTCACGCACCACCACGCCGATCATACCGGCAACAACCAGCGTTTCCTGGACGCGGGCGCGCAGGTGGTGGCCTCCGATGGGCTGAAGACGTATCTGGAAACGTACCAGTTCAATCCTAAGCCCGCGCCGCCCAGCATCACGTATCCGGGCGCCGAATACACGTTGACGCTCGGCGATGCGAAGGTGGAGCTGCACCACTTCGGACGCGCGCACACCGGCGGCGATTCGGTGGTGTACTTTCCCGATCTGAAGGTAGTGGCGGTGAGCGACGTGGTCACCACGGGCAAGACTGGCCCGCTGATCGACTACGCGGGCGGCGGGAGCGCTGTGGAGTGGAGCAATGTGCTGGCGAGCATCCTGGCGCTGGATTTCGACGCGGCCATTCCGGGCAACGGTGGCGTGCTCACGAAAGCGGATGTTGAGGCTTATAAGACCAAGTACGACACCGTGATGGCGCGCGCCCGGGAACTGGTGCGCCAAGGCGTGCCGCAGGACCAACTGCTCGCGAAGTTGAAGACCGACGATATCGGCTGGACGCCGCGTATCCCGAAGATCGATGCGTTTTATGCGGAACTTTCGGAGGGCAAGTGATACGGCGAGCGCTGGTACTGTTCTTCGCGGCCCTCGGGCTTGCGCTCGCGCAGGCCAATCCGGATTGGCACGCTTCGTTTCCTGCGTTCAAAATCGCCGGGAATTTGTACTATGTGGGCACCGCGGACTTGGCCGTGTACCTGATCCACACGCCGCGCGGCAACATCCTGATCAACTCGGATTTCAAACAGGATCTGCCGACAGTCAAGAAAAGCATCGAAGAGCTGGGTTTCACGTACAGCGACACCAAGATCATCCTGATCAGCCACGCGCACGGCGATCACGACGAAGGCGTAGGCGTCATCCAGAAGGAAACGGGCGCGAAGCTGATGGTGATGGACGCGGACGTTCCCCAAGAGCAGAGCACGGCGCCGGGCCGTCCGGGTGCCCACGTGGATCGAGTGCTGCACGACGGTTCGGCCGTCACGCTGGGCGATTCGAAGCTCGTGGCGCATCTCACGCCGGGGCACACTCGCGGCTGCACCACGTGGACCATGCAGGTCATGGACGGGGGACGCACCTTGAACGTTGTGATTGTCGGCAGCCCGAACGTGAACCCCGGATATGTATTAGTAGGGAACAAAGATTACCCGGGGATCGCGGACGACTACGTGAAAACTTTTACGGTCCTGAAGAGCCTCCCCTGCGATATTTTTCTGGGCGCGCACGGCGGCTATTTCGGCATGAAAGCCAAGTACGCGAAGATGAAGGCCGCCGGCGGCGAAAATCCGTTCATCGACCCCGATGGCTACAAAGCCTACGTCGCCGAGCGCGAGAGCGCTTTCCAAAAGGAGTGGGATCGGCAGAAGCAGAATCCCGGCTCAGGCGCGCCCTAAATGCTCCGTTCCCCCTTTGAGCTCGATGTTATCGTTCAACAGCGGCAGTAGATAAGGGTTCCCGCCTTTTCCGGTCACCCATCCGCCGTCGACGAGTTGCCGGTGAACCAGCGCGCAGATGCT
>JASIGB010000142.1:0-6454 GCA_030045355.1 Bryobacteraceae bacterium | reverse complement strand
TTCCCACTGAAGAGCCACGGCTTCCGGCGAGGCGAAGGCCGACGCCTCGTCCAGCAGGAAGCGAACGCTCTCGACAAATGTCATCTGTACAGCGTCATGGGGCGCGGCGTCATGGGGACCCTGTCATCGGCGTGGCGTCATCGGACTGGGCCGGGCTAAGAAACCCATTTGAGCAGCCGGATCACGCCCATTTTGGCGGCCTTGCGATGCGCCGAGACATCCCGTCGGGCCTCAATTTCGCGCCGGTTTTGACTGTAGTATTGATAGGCGCGCCACAACATTTCTTCGTTGGTCATGGTGGGCCGCCATCCCAGGCGTTCTTTGATGCGCGCGGTGTCGAAGAGAAAATCTTCGGCGATCATCTTATAGTGGTAAGGTCCCAGCGGCGATAGCTTCAAGTGGTACGCCAGCTTCATGGCCGCGATCGCCGGACCGCGCGGCAGCGCCGCCACTTTCGCTCCGCTGTTGGAGTTGCGAATCACATATTCGTAGATCTCGGCGATCGATTTCACGTCGTCCGAACCGATGTGGAACGTGTCGGAGTGCGGATAATTCAACGCGAGAAGGCAGGCGTTGGCCAGATCGCCCGCATAGATGAACTGGTAGCGATTGCGCCCTCCGCCCACGGCCCATACGCGCCGGCCTTCGTCGATAAATTCAAAAAGAATGGACAGCAGGCCCAGGCGTCCGAAATCGATGATGGTGGGACAGCGCAACAGTACGGAGTGAACGTCGCCGTACTCGCGAATGACGCGTTCGGCTTCCACTTTCGAACGCCCATAGAGTTCCACCGGATTGGGGGGGTCGTCTTCGCGCACCGGGCGGCCCATGGCCTCGCCCCACAAACAGTTGGTGGACGTGAAGACGTGCTGGCGGATGCCGAACTTACGCATCGCTTCCATCAGGTTGCGCGTGCCGTCCACGTTGCTGGTCCAGAGTTCGGCAGGATCTTCCGAGCCGTGAGCCAGCATGGCGGCGCAGTGCACCACACCGTCGATGGGAGTGCCGGCAAAGATCCGCTCCAGCGCCTCGCGATTCCGCAGGTCGGTTTGATGCTTGGCAAGATTAGGATGCTGGTCGGCGTCGGGAACCACATCCACGCTGACGCACCGGTCGCCCGATTCCAAGATGGTGCGCTTGAGAATGCCTCCGAAAAACCCGGCGCCGCCGGTAACCATGATGGTTCTCATAAGAATCCCGCTCCCGCTATCGCTCCGGCTGCAGTTCCGCTTCCGTTACCACCGCCCCCAGATCGCGACCGTCAGCATCCGTTTTCGGCGCATACGGGTCGAAACTGAAGCGGATGGGCAGGACGCTGGTGTTCAGGAAACACGCCGGAATATCCCGGACGAAATCCTGGCCGCCGCCCGCACTGAAGGTCTCCGGCTTCAGCGGCTGGTCGTCCACAAAAGCGGTTAATGTAATTGGACCGAGTTTCCGGATTTGCGTTTCAGGAAAATACAACTGGACCCGCAGGCGGGCGCCGCGCTCGGACCCAGGCGGCGGAGCGAGCGCGAGGGAAAAATCAGACCCTGTCCATCGCCACGCGTTGGCCCGCTGGCCCTCGATGCCGTAAAAACCGCTGAGCAACTGCCCGGCGGCGGCTGGATCGCCCGTACGAATGACGCTCGAGGGCGCATGCACACGGTGACAGCCCGCGAGTGGAAGGAGCACCAGGATCGCCAGGCACGTTTTGCGACCCGTGCTGTACGGAGCAAACAAACTCCAGGGTACCCGATCCGGGCCGGCCGTAGCGCTCCTATTCGAAGCGCAGCGCCGACATCGGATCGATGGACGACGCGCGGCGGGCGGGCAACAAACACGCGGTGGTCGCGGCCGCGGCCAGCAGCGCAACGCCGGCAGCGAATAACGCCAGGCCGCCGAATGTCTGTGCATCCTCACCGGCGAGCAGATGCGCGGCCAGCACACGCGACAACGCCATACTGGCCGCAACGCCGAGCGCCAGCCCGCAGCCGACCGTGATGGCCGTCGAGCCGAGCACCAGGCGCAGTACATCGCCCGGCTGCGCGCCCAGCGCCATGCGAATACCGAACTCGTTGGTCCGTTGCGCCACCACGTGCGAGACCACGCTGTACAGCCCGAATGCCGCGAGCGCCAGCGCCAGAATGGCGAACGCGGCCAGCAAAATCATGGATAGCCGCGCCCCCACGAACTCCGGTTGGTTGGTGATCCACTGATCCAGATTGCGTATGTTGCCGATTACCTGCTGATCCGGGTCCACCTCGCGCACCTTGCCGCGCACGGCCCGCAGAATCGCCAGCGGCTCGCCACGGGCGCGCACCAGGATCTGGGTCCACATCCACATATTCACCGAATAAGGCACGTAGATCGCCTGCTTGATCGGTTTCCCGATACCGTCATCCCGTACGTCGGACACCACGCCAATGATCTGCATCCAGCCATCGCCGTCCGGCACCGTCGCCTGGATTCGGGAACTTGGCTTCAGCTCCGGCATACGAATCTGATGCCCGATGGCGTCGCCCCGCGGCCAGAATCGCTGCGCCAGCGTCCGATTCACCAGCGCCAGCCGCGCTCCGCGCATCACTTCGCTGTGCGTCCAAAGCCGGCCGGATTCTAAGGGAATGTGCAGGACCGAAAAATAGTACGGATCGACAAAGTTCAACCGCGTAGCCTGGTCTTGCACTTGGGATTGTCCGAAGACCTCGAAACGCGTGTTCCATCCGTTGGAGGGCGGCGTGGCGTTGGTGGAAATTCCCGCTGCCACCACGTCGCTGAGGCTGCCCACGTGTTCGCGAAGCTGCTCGAAATACTGCACGCGGTCGGCCCACTGCAGGTGGGTGTTGTCGTGGACCGGGATGCCGACCGACATGGTGTGGTGCGGGTCGTATCCCAAATTGGCATGCATCAGCCGCACGAACGCGGCGATCGCCTGCCCGGCGCCGGTGAGCAAAATCAACGTCAGCGCCACCTGCGCCATCACCAACCTTCCATGCGTTCGCCTGCGCGCGCGTCCGCTGGTGGCGCGCCTGGAGCCGGACATCGATTGCCCCAAACCCGGACGGGAAAGTTGCAGCGCGGGAGAAAGGCCGAACAGCACACCCGTAGCGATGGCAACTGTCGCGCTAAAGAGCAGTACCACCCAATTGATTCCGATCGCCGCTTCGCTCGGAAAATCGTCCTGGGGGAGCCAGATTGCGATCAGTTTGACGAGCCCGAAAGCCAGCAAAACGCCGCCGATCGCGCCGCAAACCGAAAGGGTTAAAGACTCGCTGAGCAGCAATCGCACGATGCGCGCGCGGCTCGCGCCCACCGAAGTCCGCACCGCCAGTTCCTGCGTTCGGGTTGCACCGCGCGCCAGCAGCAGAATCGAAACATTCGCGCAGCCGATCAACAGCATGAGCGCCACTCCGGCGAAAAGCAGCGCGAGCGTGCCTCCCATCCGCCTTTCTACCCAGTCATTCAAATCTCGAATACGCACGCGAAATTCGAGAGGAAAACGAGCGGAAGATTGTCTGGCAATTTGTTCGAACAGCGGCTGCAACTCGGCCTCGGCTGCTCGCTTGCTAATGCCCGCCCGCAGGACGATCGACGATCCATAAGACGGCCCGCGCGATTCATCCAGCCGCAGCGGCAAATAAACTTCGCCGCCTTGCCAGGTAAACCGCGGCGGCATCACGCCCACGATCGTGTACGATTTGTGAACCAGCCGCAGCGTTCGCCCCAAAATATCGCGGCTTCCGTTGTAATAACGTTGCCAGAACCTATAGCTAAGGACCACCACCGGCTCCGGATCGCGCCCTTCGGGAGCATCGGACGGTAGCAGGATTCGGCCCATGAGCGCCGGCATTCCCAGTTGCGTCATGGCGCCGGACGTCAAATAAATCGCCTCTACATTTTCGGGCAGATCGCCATCCGTCGTGGTGAGCGACCAGTCGTCGATCGCCATAACACTTTCGAAACAATTCACCTGCCGGAGTTGCTCGAATTCCCGGGCCGATAGGCCCAATCCGCGATTGTTTCCCGACTTGTCCACGATTTGCAGATAGCCCATCCGCGCGGCGTTCCTATATGGATACGGATTCAGGAGGATGGCGTAGACAACGCTAAATACCGCCGTAGTGGCGCCGATCCCCAGCATGAGCGAAACGATCGCCGTGGCCGCGAAACCGGGGCTCTTTCGAAATTGCCGAAGGGCGAAAACCACGTCCTGACGGAGCATCGTCGCTCACTTATGACGTGCGAGTTTTGTTTTCGTTCGGGCTTTTTTGAGAGCGGACGCTATTCGGCCGCCTGCCGCCGGTAGACCGCGGGCGAAACGCCCACTTGCCGGATGAACCAGTGCGACAGGTGGCTTTGCGAGGAAAATCCCGAGGAAAGCGCCACATCCACCACCGGCAAATCGGTACTGCGCAGCAGCTCTTTTGCGCGCTCAACGCGCCGCGCCAGAACGTATTGATGCGGCGATTGCCCGATGGCGCTCTTGAACGCGCGCGCCAGGTACAGCGGGCTGATATCCACTTCCGCGGCCATGGCTTGGAGGCTCAGATCGCCATCCAGGTTGTCTTCGATGAATTCGATCACCCGCCGCATTTTCCAGCCGGCCAGGGGCTTGGCAGGGAGAATGCGTGCCGGGCGCGAGCGCGTGGAATGCGTGCGAGCTAAATGCACGGCCATCATTTGCGCGATGGTATCGATGTACAGGCCATCCTCGGCATTGCCGTCGCGCAGCGCGTTGCCGATGGCGATGGCCAGTTGCTCGAGCAGCGGATCGAGAATCGCAAAACGCGGGACGAGCTCGGCCCCCGAACTATCGCAGCCGTAGATTTCGCTCACCGCCGCCTCGTACACGGATTGGCGTAAGTAAACCTGGAGGATTTCCGGGTGCCCGGAGTGCTGCCATTGCGTGGTGGCTTCGCCCGGGGTCAGACAGATGCGGCGCGGACCGATGAGCGCGTTTTCGCGCGCCGCGCCCTCCAGCTTGCGGATTACATGCGTGGGCCGGCTCAAGTGGTAGATCAGCGAGGGATGGCGAATCGGCCGCTCGATCACGTGAAGAGGAGCCTCTTCGAGGATGGCAGCATGCAACGACCGCCAGCCGATGTCCTGGCTGTGGGCGATGAGGCGGTTTTGCGGGCGAAGTACGCGGCCGTGGGTCTCCCGAGCGGTAAAGACGGAATTGGGTGGGACTATCACGGTATCCCTGTATCGCCCCCGGCGTGGGGAACGTCTACTGTTGTGGCTCCATTGTACATCAGGGGTACGGTTCCGGTCGCTCCCAGCCGTTTCCGCTGAGAACTTAGTCTGCCCGCAGACACTGAGTGACGGAAGGTCGAACTTGAGGAATGCACTCAAGTCTTGACGAAAGGCCGCCGATAACTCATAATGTGGGAACGGTTTGCACTCAGGCTGTAAAGTGACGGTTCCGTCTGGTAGTTAGCCGTCCCGGAGTGGATTGTAAGTAAAGCCGTGTACGCGTAGTACAGATTTTAATTAGTACCTATTCTATGTCCCAACGCCTTTCTGTAATCTTAATTTCGATTGCACTCCTTACCACTTCAGCTTTCGGAACTACCACCACCCGCAGAAAACACCGGCGAATCCCCCGGAACACGGTCGCGGCAGCCAGGGTGCGCCGAGTGTCCTATACGCCGACGGCCTCCCCTGCCGCGCGGGTACCGGCCGCCAGACGGCGCTCTCTCGCGCGCCGCGCTGTCTCGAACAGGTGGGTAGCGTCCGGCCCCTGGACCAGTCCGACCTACGCGGATTCCACGGCCGGCGACCTGGTGAATGGGGAGGATTTGATGGCTCGCCGTGCGGCGGTGGAGGCGCTCGGGCCTTACAACGGAGCGGTCATTGCCGCCGATCCCACCACCGGCCGCATCCTCACCGTGGTCAACCAAAAGCTGGCTTATACTGGCGCATTTGAGCCCTGTTCCACGATCAAAATCATGACGGCATTGGCGGGTTTGAGCGAAGGCATCATCAGTGAAGAGAACTCCTTCCGCTTGACCAAACGCTCCATGAACTTAACCGAAGCGCTGGCGCGTTCCTACAACCCTTATTTCGCCTCGGTGGGCGAGAAGCTGGGCTACGACAAGATCGTAAAATACGGCGAGTTGCTGGGCTTGGGTGAGAAAGCGGGGTTGAACATCGATGCCGAGCAGCCGGGCTTGATTGCCCCAGCGCCGCCCGACGACGGCCTCGGCATGATGACCAGCTTCGGCGAGGGTTTTTCGATGACCCCGATGGAGCTCACCGCCATCGTCTCGGCGGTGGCCAACGGCGGAACGCTCTATTATCTCCAGCACCCCAATTCCCAGGCGGAAATCGATCAATTCGTCCCGCAGGTGAAGCGCGAGCTGAATATCGGCGCTTGGCTCACCGATATCAAGCCCGGCATGGAGGGAGCGGTGGAGTACGGCACGGCGCGCCGCGCCAACTACAGCGCTACCGAGCCCATTTTCGGCAAAAC
>JASIGB010000141.1:0-3498 GCA_030045355.1 Bryobacteraceae bacterium | reverse complement strand
GTAATTGGCCCATTCGCTCAGGTTCGATTTGCCCAGAACGATCGCGCCCGCCTCGCGCAGCCGCGCGGCCACGAATGCGTCCCGCGGCGCGCGCCAATCGGCGAGGGCCAAGGAACCGGCGGTGGTGGAGACAGGATCGCGCGTTTCGATGTTGTCCTTCACCAAAATCGGAATGCCGTGCAGCGGGCCGCGCACATGACCGCTCTTGCGTTCCTGATCGAGCGATCGCGCGATGGATACGGCGTCGGGATTGAGAGCCAGCACGGCGCCGAGCTGCGGGCCGTTGTGATCGACCGCATCAATCCGAGCGAGATATTGTTCCACCAGGCGATCCGAAGTCCACTTGCCGCGCGCGAGCCCATCGGCGAGTTGGGTGAGGCTCATTTCATCGAGCTCGAACTCCGGAGGGATGGACGAATTCGGCGCGGCGGGCACGTATTTGCACGCGGTTTCAGCCACGGCCGCGCTTCCCAGGCTCGCCCACAGGAATTCACGCCGTTGCATTCCGCTTATGGTAGCATCTGTCGTCAGCGAGGAGGATTTTTCGCATGTCACTTTCGAAAAGATCTTTCGCCGAATTCATTGGAACTCTGTGGCTGGTATTTGGCGGCTGCGGAGCGGCCGTGCTCGCCGCGGCGTTTCCAAACCTGGGAATCGGATTTGCCGGTGTGGCGCTGGCGTTCGGACTGACGGTGCTTACGATGGCGTTTGCCATCGGGCACATTTCCGGTGCTCATCTCAATCCGGCAGTGTCGATAGGACTGGCGGTGGCGCGCCGCTTCCCGGCGGCCGAGCTGCCGGCCTATATCGTCGCGCAGGTGCTGGGAGGAGTCGCCGGATCAGGCCTGTTGTACCTGATCGCCAGCGGCGCAAAAGGCTTCAGCTTGGCCAATGGATTTGCCGCTAACGGCTATGCCGATCATTCTCCGGGCGGCTACAGTTTGGGAGCGTGCCTGACCGCCGAGGTAGTCCTGACGTTTATGTTCCTGATGATCATTCTGGGCGCTACGGACAAACGCGCCATCCCCGGGTTCGCGCCCATCGCGATTGGGCTGGGGCTGACGTTAATTCATTTGGTCGGAATTCCCGTGACCAACACGTCAGTCAATCCGGCGCGAAGCACGGCTCCCGCGATTTTCGTGGGCGGGTGGGCTTTGAATCAACTATGGCTGTTCTGGGTGGCGCCGATTTTGGGAGCGGCGCTGGCCGGCGTGGTCTATGCGGTTTTTGAGACCAAGCCGGAACCGATGGTCCGCGAGGCGCTCACGGGCCGGTAGGTCCGTGAGCGCGGCAAACCTACGCGCCGACCGCGATATTCATTTCCTGTAGGAAATTGAGATCTTCGTCAGTGAGATCGAGGTCATTCTTGTACTCGGGCTTGTACTCGGGCTGGGCTTCGGGCGCCCAGGCCAAGCGAGGCTCGGGCGTGGCATCGGGCTCATAACCTTCCGTGGGGCTGATGGTCACGGTAGATTCCAACAGCAGGCACAGATCATACCCACAACGCTTCATCTCCTCCACGATCTCGCTGACGCGGCCGGATTCCGAGACCGCTTCATCGATGGCGCGCTGAAGCTGGGCGAGTAAGAAGGACTTCTTTTCCGATGTCATGCCCCTTTTAGAGCAGTCCGAATGCCAATTCGGATCTCTTTTGGAATCAGCCAATTGTTGCGGTTCCGGGACAGAATGTCGCGCTGGGCGGACACCGCTGGCGTCAAAGTGGCGTTAGACTGCGCACTCCCCGTGGGCGTAGTACCCAGGCTTTAGTGCCCGCTGAGGGACGGCTGGCGTTCGCCCGGCTTGGGCCGGCGCATGATAAACGGCAGCGGCGCCAGGCACACGATGATGGCCGACATCACGTAGAAACTGTTTTTAAAGCTGAGCGCGTTGGCCTGGCTTTCGAGCGTCATGTACGCCATCGCCAGCGCCTTCTGGCCGGCGGTGACGGCGTCGTAGCCTCGGGACAAAAACAGCGCGGTCAGGCCGTTCAGAAATTGCGTGAAGTTCCCGTTGGCCATATTGGTGCGGGAAGCGAAGTTCACCAGATGGGTCTGATTCTGGCGCGTCAGAAAAACGGTAAGACCCGAAGTTCCGATGCTGCCGCCGATGTTGCGCATGAAGCTGGAGATCCCCGAGACCTGGTTGTTCTTCTCGCGCGGCACGCCCACGTAATTCAGCGTGCTGATGGGGATGAAGATCAGCGGCATGAAGACTACCTGGAAGCAGCGCAGCAGCACGATGGTGCCGAAGGCGATGTCCAAATAGATGTTGGTCATCAGCCGCAGCGCGAACGCGGTGCCGAGAAAACCGATGCAAATCAGCACGCGCGGATCGATCTTCTTCGCCGCGGTGAGGCGGCCGGCCACCATCATCATCACCATGAGGACGAAGCCCGCGGGCGATAGCGCCATGCCCGCGCGCTCGGCCGTGTAGCCCAGGCTGCTCTGCAGAAACTCCGGGATCAAGACCGTCGATCCGAACAAAACCATGCCCAGGATGAACGAAAAAGAAACGGCCGTGCCGAAGTTGCGGTTCTTGAGCAGACGCACGTCGACGACGGGATCGGGATGGTACCACTCCCACAGGAAAAATGCGGCGAGCATCGGAACCCCAATGCAAGCGAGTGTGGTGATGAGACGCGAGGCAAACCAGTCCGATTCCTGGCCCTTGTCGAGCACGAACTGGAAGCAGGCGATGCCGATCACCAAAAGGCTGAGGCCGATGTAATCGATTTTGATGCCGGCGCGGCTTTCTTCGCTCAGCCAGGGCGGATCTTCCACCAGGCGGCTGGTGAAGAACAGCGACATAATCCCGATCGGAATGTTGATGAAGAAGATCCAGTGCCAGTTGATGTTGTCGGTAATCCATCCGCCGAGCGTAGGTCCGATGGCGGGCGCCAGCACCACCGCCATTCCATAAACGGCAAACGCTTGGCCGCGCTTTTCGGTCGGAAACGTATCGGCCAGGATGGCCTGCTCCGACGGCTGCAAGCCGCCGCCGCCCGCGCCTTGTAAAATGCGCGTCACGATCAAAAACGGAAGGTTGGGCGCGATGCCGCACAAGAACGACGACACGGTGAACAGCATCACGCAAGTCATGTAAAAACGCTTACGTCCGAAAACCGTCGAGAGCCAGCCGGAAGCCGGCAGGATGATGGCGGCCGAGACCAGGTAGCTGGTGAGGATCCACACCGCTTCGTCGTACGTGGCGCCGAGCGATCCCGCGATGTGCGGCAGCGAGACATTGGCGATCGAGGAATCCAGTACTTCCATGAACGTCGCCATAGTGACCGTGAGCGCTACTGCCCAGGGATTATGCGACGGCGTCCACTCCCCATGTGACTTTGGATTCATGGCTGGGCGTCCACGCTAATTCGCGACGCGGATTTCCGGCTCTACCGACATGCCGGGCCGCAGCCGGTCAAGGCCGTTTTGATTGGGTTTGAAGCGCAGGCGCACGGGAATGCGCTGGACCACTTTTACGTAATTGCCGGTCGCG
>JASIGB010000140.1:0-5171 GCA_030045355.1 Bryobacteraceae bacterium | reverse complement strand
ACCACGAGCGATTACGGAGGCGGAAACAGGGAATTTCGCGTAATTCCAACCGACGGCCGCAAGCACGATGCAAAGAAGGCGATCGAGGCGACGTATATGGGATATAGCGTGGGCCACTGGGAGGGCGACACGCTGGTGCTCGACTCCATCTCGTTTGTCGATACGACGTGGTTGGGACGAGGAGGCCTCTTCCATTCCGAGAACATGCACGTCGTGGAGAAATTCACGCGTAAGGGCGATGAAATCCTTTACGAAGTCACCGTCGAAGACCCCGATGTGCTCTTGGAACCGTGGGTGATGCAGCCGCGAACGCTTCGGCTCAACCCAGCTGCCGACGCCGGACTCGTGCCGGAGCGTGCGTATTGCGAAGTCTACGAAACGGGTCACATCGAGACGCAGGCGAGACACTAACCCTTCTTTAGGAAGAAAAACTCCAGCCCGTTTCGGAGTCGCTCCGGAACGGGCTGTTTGTTAATCCATCCTCTTTGCCTGCAAAGCCCGAGCGTTTGACAAGCGGGCGCAGGTCGGCAAATGCGGTCTGATGATCTGCAGAGGTCTCCCGGGAACGTTGTGAGAGCTGCGGTGGATCGGGATTAGTCATAATGCGACTAGTGCGTAGCGACTCTCCCGAAGTGCGCGCGAATGCAAATATCACGTTCCGAGGCAGTGAGGTTTGTGAACAGTCTCTGAAGGGTTAGGTCCAGTCAAGTGGGTGCCGACAACCAGGCGCCGGTAGTCAGCACCGGGCCGTCGCAGACCATCGTGCTGCCCGCCCAGGCCATTCTGACTGGCGCCGTTACCGACGACGGTCTGCCGGACAACGCTCATCAGCACCTGGAGTGTTCTCTCCGCCCCGGTCCGGTGACATTTGACGATGCCAACCAACCGGCTACCGCCGCGACGTTCAACGTTCCGGGAACTTGTGTCCTGCAACTGAGCGCGACGGACGCGGCCTTGACCACCAACGCACCCACACCGTCGATCACTGCGCGATCACAGCGCCGATACATGCGGGGCAAGGCTATTGGATAGAATGAACTGGGATCGCGCTTTTTGGAGTTGCCGTACTGCCGCGAAGATCAGGGAGATCTCAGGCGGTTAGCTGTCCGTGGCCTCGGCCCGAGGATCTATTGTCTAAGAATCGCAAACCGCGCCGTCCGGCCAAAAGTCGGGATCGCAGGCACGATATGCGTGAGGATGTCCGGGGGATATTCAATGATGCCCTGCGGCATCATCAGGTCGGACAACAAGTCGAGGCTGAGCAGCTGTTCCGGATGGTCCTGAAGTCCGTGCCTCGGCATGCCGACAGCCTGTACTTTCTCGGACTCATCGCCTATCAGGGCGGCCGTTATGATATTGCCGCCGAGAGGATCGGCCAGGCGATCCAGATCAAACAGGGCAATCCTTCCTATCACTACACTCTGGGTAACGCCCTGAGTGCCCAAGGCAGGATTATAGACGCCGTGGCTCAATACGAACGAGCAGTCGCCCTCAAGCCGGATTACGCCGAGGCGCATAACAACCTGGGCATTATTCTCGCTCAGCAAGGCAGGAGCAAGGATGCGATCGCGCATTACGAGCGCGCCCTCCTCACGAGGCCGGACTATGCCAATGCCCACAGTAATCTGGGCGTCGCGCTGGTCGCGCAAGGCAGGATTGCGGATGCGATTGCCCACTACGAACGTGCTCTCGTTCTTCGCCCCGACTACCCTGAGGCTCAGTACAATCTGGGTTTCGCCCTGATGGCCCAAGGCAGGACTGCGGACGCGATTGCCATCTACGAACGCGCCCTCGCCCTAAACCCGGATCATGCAGATCTCCACAACAATCTGGGTGTCGCGCTCGTCGCGCAAGGCAGGGTAGAAGACGCGATTGCCCACTACGAACGCGCTCTCGTCCTCAAGCCTGATTATCCCGATGCCCATAGCAATCTGGGCACGGCGCTGGCAGGACAAGGCAAGATGGTGGATGCGATGACGCACCTGCATCGCGCCCTCGTCCTGAACCCCGGCCATGCCAATGCTCACAGCAATCTCGGCAGGGCGCTGGCAGCGCAAGGCCAGATTGTCGATGCAGTGAGCCACCTCCAGCGCGCCCTCGTCCTGAACCCGGACCATGCGGAGGCACACAACAATCTGGGCAGCATCTTCAAGGCCGAAGGCAGGTTTGATGATGCTATGGCACACTATGGGCGAGCCATCGCGATCAAGCCAGACTACGGGGAGGCTCACCTGAATCGCGCCGAAATCAAGTCCTTCGGTCATGGCGACCCCGACCTGGCGGCCCTGGAAACCCTTGCCGAGCGACATGACCTGTCCGCCAACCAGGCGCTGCATATCCATTTTGCGCTCGCCAAAGCCCTCGAAGACTGTGGAGATTACGTTCGGGCCTTTGAACACCTGCGCAGAGGCAATGCTCTGAAACGCCGGCAAATCAAATATGACGAAGTAGCTGTTCTAAAGCTTTTTGAGCATGTCTCCACCTTATTCGACGGTAATCTATTCACTCGCTTCCAAGGAGAGGGAGATCCGTCGTTGGTTCCAGTTTTCGTGCTTGGCATGCCGCGTTCCGGAAGCACTTTGATCGAACAGATACTGGCCAGCCATCCGCAAATTCATGGCGCCGGCGAGCTAGGAGATTTTGATGCAGCGGCCAACAGTGTATTCGCTGCCGGTGATAGGTCGGTCGGATATCCGGATTCTGTTTCGGCTATGGATGGCGTTGTCTTGCGGCGCATTGGCCAATCCTATCTTGCGCGCCTGGCGGCCCTTGCGGATGGGAAGGTCCGAGTGGTCGACAAGTCGCCAGGAAACTTCCTCAATATAGGTCTGATTCGCCTCACCCTGCCAAATGCCAGGATCATCCATACCATGCGTCACCCCATCGATACCTGTGTGTCCTGCTATTCCAAGCTATTTACACACGGTCAGCACTATACCTATGATCTGGGGGAGTTGGGCCGCTTTTACCGCTCTTACAGCGAACTGATGGCGCATTGGCGATCCGTTCTGCCGCCAGGCGCCATGCTCGACGTCTCTTACGAGGACATAGTCGATGACCTCGAAGGTCAGGCCCGCCGATTAATCGAGTACTGCGGCCTGCCTTGGGACGATCGTTGCATCAACTTCTATAGCACCAGCCGCACCATCAAGACCGCCAGCGCCGTCCAGGTTCGCAAACCACTGTTCCGCAGCTCGCTTCAGCGCTGGCGCCATTATCAAGGCTACATAGGTCCCTTGCTGCAGGAGCTAAAGAGCGTTCTACCAGATCAAGCATGGACGCAAGTGCCGCCGGAAGCTGATAAACCTGATGCAACGCTGCCCAGCCCGCGTGCGGTGTGAGGGAGAAATTGCGCGATTCCTCGGTAATTGCTCCTAGAATCCCCTAAAGCCAAGGGCTAGTCTGCCGATCTCATGGGCGTGGAGACCGGCGCCAAGGCTTGTTCTGTTGGCATCCGCGCCTGACGGATCGTCCGAGATGCATTGCCACTACTGCGGGAAGCGTTTATCGATCAGCAAGGTCTTGCGCGGGCACAACTTTTGCTCGCCTGAGCATCAGGAGTTGTACCTCTCATCCGGAACGATCGAAGCCTTCGATCGTCTTCGTGATTCTCTCGACCCGTCGCCTCCAAAAAAGCCGAAGGCCGAGCGCGCGCGGGCAGGTACGCCCGCTGCGTTAGTTCAGCGCGATCAGCCGCAACCGGAGCCGGTCGAAACGCCCCAACCGCTGTCAGGGGAGACGGTACGGGAGGATGAGCTTGCCTCCCTCATGGACGCCATTGCCGAAACGCCGGCGGCTGACTCTCAACCGATTGAATCTGAACAGCAATCTTCGGAGCACGAACTTGCCGCCTTGATGGAGGGGCTAGGAAACAGTATCGAACCTCGGCCCGTGGAGGCGCAGCAGGAGGATCCCAGCGCCTCGCCGGAGCTAGTGGTTGCTAGCCCGATCGAATCTGCCCAAACAAAAGCCGCCAACAATCTGCCGGAGGCATGGTCGCTCTTTGGATTGTCTTCCGGTCCGGATCAGCCCGCTATTTCCCTGAAGGGGCCGGGCGCCGAACCAGCTTCCGGCGGTATCCAGCCGCCAATCACGACCGCGCGAGATCTCCCCCTCCAGAATCCCTCTCCGCTCGTCGTCGATATTTCCGCGACACGAACTCAGAGGCCGCGTGATGCCGGTCCAATGCCGAGCCATCCCACCTGGCGGAATGTAGCGCCCGGGTATCCGCCCGTGATTGTCTCCGATTCGACTACGCTGGTCGTGGACCCGAAGGCGGCGGATTTCCTTCCACTGGCGATGGAGAAGCCCTACCTCGGTGCGGGACCGCCCGCGCTCGCTGCGAACGAAGCGATCGACCCGCCTTTGCGAAATCCGCGGCTTCCTTCCGCCCAGCCAGAACGTCAACCAGAGTTCCGCCTCTCGGAACTCTGGGAGAGCCTGGAACCCGCTGGCCTCAGCGGAATTCGTTGGCAACCGCGTCAATGGCTCGCCACTGTTTCACCCGCGCCGATGGATGCGTTAGCTCCGCAGTGCGATGTCGTGCTCAAGCTTGCGGCATCCCGGTTCGACAATGCCACAGCCGTGGCAAGCGCCGGCTTCATCGCGCTGGAATTCGCCGCTCCGCCGGGCTCGCCGGTAGTGACCGCCACGGCTGCTGCACCTCTTTCGGCAACCAGCATGCCGAGCCTGCCGCAGTCTCACCCAGAGACCCTAGCGCGGCGGGGCTCACTTGCACCCGCGCCGGTCTTTGGCCGGCAGCCCGCCGCGATGATCACCGCGCCGCGCGAGGAACCAATTGCCCGTGTTCAGGCTTTTTCTTCGGTTCCGGTCGATGTCGACCTGAGCATCTCGCGAAGGGACCGAGCTGTACTGACTGCTGCGGGCCTCCCTCCAGACCCGAGGGCCCATGCGGTGGAAAGCCCGATCGCCACGGCTCCCCCACCAAACGTGGAATTGGGCTCGGCGGAGATATCCATTCCAGCCGCTCTCCAGCATTCTGCGCCCGTGTCTATCGCTCCTCCGTCCCTGACCCCGTCCGCTACGATCAGCCCGCTGCAACAGGAAGCCCATTGGCTTCCGGCAGGCGGGAACGAACAGCAGTACAGCGCGGCGATCGCACACCTGCAGCCTTCTCTGCCGAGTCCCTGGTCGCTCGTCACTTGGGCTCC
>JASIGB010000139.1:0-6825 GCA_030045355.1 Bryobacteraceae bacterium | reverse complement strand
AATTTCTTCGATGACGCGCGCGGCGATGTGCTGCTCACGTTCGGTCAGCTTCCAGGATTGGACCGCGGCGAGCGCACGGTCGATGGACATTTCGGTTAGCTCAGCGATGCCCACGCCTTTCACGCGAACGGCGAGGCCCGCGGGGCGCAAGCGGCGGCCTTGGCAAGCGGGGCAAAGCGATGGCGACATGTAGTCCATCAGCCATTCGCGATAACCGGGCCCGGCTTCTTCGTAAGTCTCGTTCAGGATCTCGATAATCCTCTGCATGAGCTCGGCTTGCGACTTCTTCGGCAGAGCGTCAAATGGCTTGGCGATCTTAACGCGCAATTCGTCGGCGGCATCGGCGAGCTGCTGTTGCATGTACGACGAAGTCGCGCCCGGACCGAGGCCGCCGTCGAGCAGCGGTTTGGACGAATCGACCAGGACCTTCGCCGCATCGAAGCTCCAGGTGCTGCCCAGGCCGTGGCAGCTTTCGCAGGCGCCGAACGGGCTGTTGAAAGAGAACGAGCGCGGCTCGAGCTGCGGGATGCTGGTCCCGCAATTGGGACAGGCGAGTTTCTGCGAGTAAAGCTTCTCTTCGCCGTTGACGACGGAAACAGTGACCAGGCCATTCGCGAGCTTGGCCGCGGTTTCGATGGAAGCTTCCAGGCGCTTTTCCGAGCCGGGCTTCAGCGGCAGGCGGTCGACGACGATTTCGATCGTGTGATTTTTGCGCCTATCGAGCGGGATTTCTTCTTCGAGCGAGCGCAGCACGCCATCCACGCGGGCGCGCAGAAAACCCTGGCGGAACAGCTTTTCGAGGTCTTTTTTGTATTCGCCCTTGCGCCCGCGCACGATGGGCGCGAGGATCATGACGCGCTCGCCTTCGGGAAGCGCGAGAATCTGCTGGAGGATCTGCTCGGTGGACTGGCGCGAAATTTCGATGCCGCAGTTGGGACAATGCGGAATGCCGATGGAGGAATAGAGCACGCGCAGGTAGTCGTAAATTTCGGTGATGGTGCCGACGGTGGAGCGCGGGCTGCGGTTGGTAGTTTTTTGCTCGATGGAGATGGCGGGGCTCAGGCCGTCGATGGAGTCGACCTCGGGGCGCTCCATCTGGTCCAGGAACTGGCGCGCGTAGGGCGACAGTGTTTCGACGTAGCGGCGCTGGCCTTCCGCGTAGATGGTGTCGAAAGCGAGGGAGGATTTTCCGGAGCCGCTCAAGCCCGTGATCACCGTGAACGTGTTGCGGGGGATCTCCACGTCGATATTTTTGAGATTGTGCTGGCGGGCGCCATGCACGGTGATGCGTTTGAGCATTTGCGCGGGAGAAACTTCAGTTTACCAACTGGAGATCGGGGATTAGGGATTGGGGCGCCAGGTGCGCTGGGTTCAAAGGTGAGATGATGGGACGCACAATGCGCACTGGCGGAATACTGTGCGTGTTCGCGGTCCTGCTTCCGTGTTCTTCAGCGCCGCTTGATACCGGGTCGGTCTGTGTAGCGCCGGCGCGCTTTGATCCGAAGAATGCAAGTGCTCCCGGCCTGTATTGCGAGGCTGAGAAGTTCTCTCTGAAGGTCGACGACGGGCAGCGGGTGGCTTGGCCGCTGAAGGACAGCATGAAGTTGGACGGGCTGGACACTGAAGCGCGCCATCGGGTGGTCGTCTTTTGCGGCAATAAGCCCCAGCAGTCGTTCAGCTTTCGCTTCTCCGAGTTCAAGACGAACCGGTTATGCCTTTTCCTCAACGACCTGTATCGAACAGCGCAAATCTGGGAGGCGAAGCGCTCTCCCTGGTGTAAGTGCAAGTAGGCGGCGTTCGAGCGCCCGGGTTGGAGTAAAATGGGGTTGTCAAACGAATTGGGCGTGTAGCTCAGCTGGGAGAGCGCTGCGTTCGCAACGCAGAGGCCGAGGGTTCGAATCCCTCCACGTCCACCAACACGCAGGGCGATCAACGTTGATTCAGATGGGTTCGGAACACTCTCGTTCGGTTCCCGTGTTTTCCCGCTCGCGCATCGCACTGGCGATCGGGTTCGGCGGTCTGCTGTCGATCATGGCGCTGGCCGGGTTGGACGCGCTACGCGTGCTGGGGCAGTTCCGCCGCGGCGATGAGCAGATCCGCCATCGCTATCTCGCCGAAAACCACGCGCTCAACGATATCCGTTCGGACGTTTACGTCTCGGGGACATACGTTCGCGATTACCTGCTCGAACCGGAGCCGCAGCGCGCGGACACCTACCGCGCCAACTTGCAGCAGGTGCAGCGGCACATGGAGGCGGCGCTCGATGCCTACCGGCTGCAGGTGAGTCCGGGGGACATGGAACATTACACGGCATTGCGCCACGAATTGGACGCCTATTGGGGGATTTTGGCCCCCATCTTCCATTGGGACTCGGCCGAACGGCGCCTCTCGGGATATGCGTTCCTGCGCGACGAGGTGTTCCCCAGGCGGCAAAACATGCTCGAATTAGCCACCGAGATCGGCAACCTGAACGAGCAGCAGTTGAATGCCGGCAACGAGCAAATCGTGGCGCTTCTGGTGCGCTTCCAGACGCGGCTTTTGCTGACCTTGCTCGCGGCGCTCGGAGTGGGCCTGGGCTTGGCGCTGTTCGTTATGCGCCGCATCCTGAGCCTGGAGGGCCAGGCGCGCTCGCAGTACGTGCAGGTGCTCGAAGCGCGCAGCCAACTGAAGGATCTATCGGCGCGGCTGGTGCAGGCGCAGGAAGAAGAGCGGCGCGCGCTTTCGCGCGAATTGCACGATGAAGTGGGGCAGTCGCTCTCGGCGGTGCTGGTGGAGCTGCGCAATCTCGCGGTGGGATTGGCGGGCAAGTCCGAGGAACAGTCGCGGCGGCACGTCGACACCATCAAGGGACTGGTGGAAGGCACGGTGCGGCTGGTTCGCAATATGGCGCTGCTGCTGCGCCCCTCCATGCTGGACGACCTGGGCCTGATTCCGGCGCTGAAGTGGCAGGCGCGCGAGACTTCCAAGAGCACCTCGATGGATGTGACGGTGGCGGCCGAGCTCGATTCCGACGAGCTGCCCGATGAATATAAAACCTGCATCTATCGCGTGGTGCAAGAGGCTTTGCATAATTGCTCGCGCCATTCCAAGGCCACCAGCGTCCGGATTCGCGTGGAACAGGCGCAGGGCCGGCTGCGGCTCAGCATCTCCGACGATGGACAGGGGTTTGACGTGGTTCACACCAAGGGCCTGGGCCTGCTGGGCATCGAGGAGCGGGTGACGCGGCTGGGCGGAAGGCTCGAAGTCCACTCGAGGCCCGGGAGCGGCACCACGCTCGCCATCGAGTTGCCGCCGCCCACTGCAAAAATTCTCGAGATGCCGGCCGTTCTAAGCGGCGAGAGCGCAGCGCGTGAAACCGATTCGCATCCTGTTGGCTGACGATCATACGGTGATGCGGCGCGGCCTGCGCCTGCTGCTCGAAAGCCGTCCGGAATTCCAGGTTGTGGCGGAAGCCTCGGATGGCAAAGATGCCGTACGAAGCGCGGAGGAGGTGCAGCCCGACGTCGCGGTGCTCGATATCGCGATGCCCAATCTCAGCGGCATTGAGGCCGCGCAGCGCATCCATTCCGAACTGCCGCAAACCGCGATCGTAATTCTGAGCATGCACTCGGATGAAAGCTACGTGCTGCGGGCGCTCAAGGCCGGCGCCAAAGGTTATCTGCTTAAGGACTCCGCCGAAGCGGACTTGATTGCGGCCATCCAATCCGTGCATTCCGGCCGGACGTACTTCAGCCCCGAAATCAGCCGCATGCTGATGGATGACTATGTTCGCGAAATTCAAAGCCGCGGCGCCGAAGACAGCTACGACCTGCTGACGCCGCGCGAGCGCGAGATCCTGCAGTTACTCGCGGAATTGAAATCCAACAAAGAGATCGCCCAGCGCCTGAATCTCAGCCTGTACACCGTGGAGACGCACCGGCGGAACCTGCAGGAAAAACTGAACCTGCACAGTTTCGCGGAGCTGATCCTGTACGCGGTACGCAAAGGCGTGATCTCGTAAGCGCGTGTGTTATTTTGAATCTCTATGGTTTTGTCCGACGTGGACATCCAGCGCTATATCGCGCAGGGGAAAATCAAAATCTCGCCCGAGTTGCCGCCGGAACAGTTCGGAAGCTGCTCGGTGGATTTCAAGCTCGGCAACGAGTTTAATGTTTTCGAGCACAGCCGCAATGCTTACATCGACCTGCGCGAGAACAAAGGCATTGAAGGCTTGATGCAAAGCGTCATGGTGCCGCCGGGCGAGCCGTTCATTTTGCAGCCGCGCGAGTTCGTGCTGGCCATTACCGAGGAGACGCTGGAACTCGCCGATGACGTGCTGGGACGTCTGGAAGGCCGGTCGAGTCTTGGGCGCATCGGCATCATCGTGCACGGGACCGCGGGGTTGTTCGACCCCGGTTGGGCGGGCAAAGCCACGCTCGAGTTGAGCAACCTGGGCCGCATGCCAGTGGCGTTGTATCCGGGCATGCGGATTTGCTCATTTACGTTCGAGCAGCTCTCCACGCCTTCGTCGATGCCCTATCGGAAGAAAGCCGGCAGCAAATACGCGGGCCAGACGCGCCCGCTGGCCAGCCGCCTGGCGGGCGAGTTCAAAGGCTGATGGCGTCACCAAAGCAGCGCCGCGTATTGACGCTGGCGCCCCTGCCGCCGGAAAAATGCGCCTTCGCGCTGGCGCGCTATAGCCGGTCGCCCGATTCGATTCGCGATTCGCTCGAATGGGTGCGCACGCACGATTCGGGCAAGTTTCTCGAGAGCTTCTACTTTCAGTACGGCCATGCTTCCATCGCCGATCTGGGGCACGTGGTGGTGTGTTTCGAAGGGATCTCCGAGCTCGCCGCGACGGAGATCGAGGATGAGCAGCTCTGGGACGGGCAGGCGCGGTCGTCGCGCTATCAGGATTTCTCCAAATCCGGATTCGTCACGCCGCCGGAGTTTGACGCTTCACAAGCGGCGGCCTATCACGCGGCTGCATCCGAACTGTTGGCCGGCTACAACGAAATTCACGCGAAGATCTTCGATCATCTCATCGCTAAGCTGCCGCGCCCGGAGACGATGACGGCCGCCGCCTACGAGCGCAACGTAAAGGCGCGGGCGTTCGACGTCGCGCGATACCTGCTCTTTATGGGCATCCCGACGGGTGTGGGCCAAGTGACCAGCATCCGTACGCTGGAGCGGCAAGTGCGGCGGTTGAAGGCTTCCGAGTATCAGGAGCTCCGCGAACTCGCGCAGGAAATCGCGGATGCATGCGCTGCCTCGCCGTGCCTGAGCTGGGACGCCGATGCATCCACCGAGGCCGTCGCGCCCACGCTCGCGCGGCACCTGGACGCCGATGAACACGTCCGGCGTAGCCGCGAAGATGTGCGGGCGTGGGCGAAACAAAACCTGACTTATGCGTATAGCGGAGCTTTCAGCGATCACGTTGACCTGATCAAACCGAGCGACACCGTGGCTGACATCGTGGCGACGCTGCTCTATCCGGTAACGAATCTGCCGTATCGCGCGCTGTACGACATGGTCTCGGCGTGGAGCGCGGCGCGCCGGAATGAAGTGATCGACGTCGCGCTGCAATCCAGAAGCAAGCGGGACGATCTACTGCGGGATTTTCGAAGCGAGCCGTATGTTTTCGACATCCTGATGGACATTGGAGCTTACCGTGACCTGCACCGGCATCGGCGGTGCCAGCAGTTCCGGCAGAATTATTCGGCCAAGTACGTGTTCGAGACGCCTCCCCTCATCACGGAGGCGGGATTGAGTGAGCAATACGGTCAGCTTTTGTCACGTGCGGCTAACGTTGCCTCGACCCTCCCGGAGCCGGGGGCCCATTATCTTCTGCCTTTCGCCACGCGATCGCGATTCTTATTTAAGATGGATTTCGCCGAGGCCGAATACATCGCGCGTTTGCGATCCGGGGTAAAGGGCCACCCCAGTTATCGCAGAATCGCCTGGGAAATAAAGGAAAAGATGACCGACCTGGAACCCGAACTCGGCCGCCTGATGGGCGCCACGCCGCCCTGGGTGGAGGACCCTCTCCAGCGATAGCCGCGGCGAGAAGGCTTCCGGATACGTCACGTGCGTCCAACCTTCGACTCGGGCTCTGTAATTCTTTCCAGTTGATGCCCCTATGGTTTATGAAAGAGCCTGAATTGCAACTACTTCGGCTTTTGGCACCAAAGCTGCGATAAGCAGGCGTAGGTTGCGGATATGCACCGAAACCAAATTAAACCGTGCGGTTGCGTGATGCGATCGCGAAGCGGCAATTAACCAAAGAAGGAGTAGATATGAACCGTTTAGTTGTTGCAATGGCATCCGTCGGATTGCTCGGAATTGCGCTCGCACCGGGCGCCCGCGCGGACGAATGGAACAAGCTGACCAGGATTACCGTGGACGAACCGATCCAGGTTCCGAATAAGGTACTGCCTGCCGGAACGTACGTGATCAAGTTGCTCGATTCGCCCTCGGATCGTCACATCGTTCAGATTTTCAATGCCGACCAGAGTCATCTGGAGACCACCATATTGGCGATCCCCAATTACCGGCTCCAGCCGACCGGCAAAACCGTGTTCACGTTCTGGGAAACGCCTCCCGGACAGCCGAAGGCCCTGAGAGCGTGGTTCTATCCGGGCGACAATTTTGGCCAGGAGTTCGCCTATCCAAAGTCGGCCGCGGTCCAGATCGCTGCTGTTTCGCATCAGCCGGTGCCCACTACGGAAGCGACACAAGCCGCCCAGTTGCCTGAGGCTCCCGTAACGCAGACGCAGCCGCCACCGCAGGAAGAGGCCCAGAACACCCCGCCGCCTCCTCCGCAGGAAGCCGCTCCGGCGCCGGAAC